>MKRS01000447.1 GCA_001897035.1 Bacteroidales bacterium 45-6 | reverse complement strand
TGCTCAAAACCACCATTGGCCGTTTTTACAAATCCATGTTGCGGATAAATTTCCAGCCAGCCCCAGTGGTCATTTTTTTCGGGACCTTTATTGTATACAGGTTGTCCCGGCCGGAAAGTGAAATAATTTTTTATTTCTTTTGTCAGTGCAGGATCTGAGGGCTTGTCTTTCATATCATCTGCAAACTCGGGCATTGCCATAATCAATGGCTTACCCTTCCACATAAAAAATAAATCCTTGTATTTAGCAGGTTTGTATAAATCTTTATATATCTCACGAATGATTTCTTTACCACCTTCAGTTAACCAAAAGGGTAACATAAAAGCTATCTGCGGTGTTTTCACGCCATCTTTTCTTGCCTGTGTAAATACTTCACACAACTTCATATACGATTCTTTCCAGGTGATATTGCCATTGGTACAATCAAATATCAATACATCAACACCGGCATCAGCAAGCATTTCAGCATGCTTGCGTAATACCCATGCATCAGTATCAAGATAATATCCAAACAATGGCTCGCTCCAGAACCAGGGACTATTTCTTTTGGGCCAGATGGGATTATTATAATCATCAAGCGCTTTGGGATCACGGGCAAGATATTCTGTTACGTTGAAAGGTGGATTTTTTGAACCGGGCTGTGTATGCCATGTCCAGTAAAATAATCCTACAAACTTATCTTTCTTTGGCTCACCAACTTCTTTGGCAGAAGGCAGTTTTCTTCCCAATGCATCTGTGGCTATTGCATTGGTACCGGGCAGTTGTGCCATTACTATGGAAGCGCTCATCATTACAAAAAAAAGAAAAACATATTTCATTGCTATATTTTTATAGTATGTAAAAAGATAAACATTAAGCATTTAAGAAGATTAAGAACGGCCTAACTATTCTTAACTTCTTAATGTTTCATAAAATATCATTTCATCCATTTGAAGCGGTAATTAAATCTCCTGTTCGGAGCACTGTCTCCATTAATACAAAGCGAAATGGGGTCTTTTAAATCAGCAGGATTATCAGCCCAGTGAAAATCGAAGCTGATAGCATTGCCCTCCGCCTTCAACAGTTTTCTTGGAACAGCCAGTTCCAATACAGTCCCCTCATAACGGTAAGGGATATCCGAAACCGTTTCCCAGCTTTCGCCATTGTATTTTTTCAGGGTTGTGATATGATCAGACTTCACTTCTTTATTAATAAGAAAATCATATCCATACCATCCGGTATTTGTATTTTGATCTGCATCTATTAGCAACAGCATCCAGTTATTACCGGTATATGGTGTGAGCGCCTGTGATGTTTCTACATAAAAATATACCTGTTTCTTATCTACCGCTACCTTACTGGTAATAATATCATTTCTGCCGGAATTGTTGGTATAGCGAATGCCGGCATAACCAATAGCATCGCGGTGTGTA
>MKRS01000446.1 GCA_001897035.1 Bacteroidales bacterium 45-6 | reverse complement strand
AAATCTTTGTCCTTGTCTTTGTTGTTATTAAAATTGCTGTTTCTCATTCAGTAAAATAAATGCTCTGCTGTATATGTGATTATTATATTAAATTATACAGATTATAATTCACAAATGATAAATAAAAGCTCAAAAAATCAGCCAATTAATCTTCTTGTTCCCAAGAGTTCATCAGCTTATCCACTTCTTTCATCAATTGCTCGGCAAAGGTAGTAAATTTCATTGAACCTTTATCACCTTCGCCCTGTTTTCTTACCGAAACCTCTTCATTTTCCGCTTCTTTCTCTCCCACAACCAGCAAATAAGGTATTCTTTTCAACTCGTTGTCGCGTATTTTGCGTCCAATTTTTTCGTTTCGGTCGTCCACATGGGCACGGATGTCCTGCTTTTTAAGATATTTGGCCACTTTGGCGGCATAGTCGTTGAACTTCTCGCTGATCGGAAGCACCACCACCTGGTCGGGAGTGAGCCACAAGGGGAATTTTCCGCCCGTATGCTCGATCAGCACGGCCACGAAACGCTCCATCGAACCAAATGGCGCACGGTGGATCATCACAGGGCGGTGCTTCTGGTTGTCGGAACCGGTGTATTCCAAGCCGAAGCGTTCGGGCAAGTTGTAATCCACCTGGATGGTTCCCAACTGCCAGCGACGGCCAATGGCATCCTTCACCATGAAGTCGAGTTTAGGACCGTAGAAAGCAGCCTCGCCAAGTTCGGTCTTGGTCTTAAGCCCTTTTTCGGCACATGCTTCAATGATGGCACGTTCGGCCTTGTCCCAATTTTCGTCCGACCCGATGTATTTTTCCTTGTCATTAGGATCCCGCAAGGAAATCTGAGCTTCAAAGTTTTCAAAATCGAGAGCCTTGAATATGATAAAGATGATGTCCATCACCTTCAGGAATTCGTCTTTCAACTGGTCGGGCGTACAAAAAATGTGCGCATCGTCCTGAGTGAATCCACGCACGCGGGTCAGGCCATGAAGCTCGCCGCTTTGCTCGTAGCGATACACCGTCCCGAATTCGGCCAAGCGCAAAGGCAAATCCTTGTAAGAACGTGGAGTCACCTTATATATCTCGCAGTGATGCGGGCAGTTCATCGGTTTCAACAAGAATTCTTCGTTTTCGTCGGGCGTATGAATCGGCTGAAAGGAATCTTTACCATATTTGGCGTAGTGTCCCGAAGTCACATACAGGAGCTTGCTTCCTATGTGGGGAGTCATCACCTGGTCATAATCGAATTGCTTTTGTATCTTTTTCAAGAAATCCTCCAGACGAAGCCTCAATTGCGTTCCGCGCGGCAACCACAACGGAAGTCCCGCCCCCACATTTTGGGAAAAGGCAAACAGCTCAAGCTCCTTGCCCACCTTACGGTGGTCGCGTTTCTTGGCTTCCTCAAGCAAAACAAGGTACTCGTCCAACAATTTTTTCTTTGGAAAAGTGATCCCATACAAGCGGGTCAACTGTTTCCTCTTTTCATCGCCTCGCCAGTATGCACCGGCAGCGCTCAATATTTTTACAGCCTTGATATAGGACGTGTTAGGCAAGTGAGGCCCGCGGCAAAGGTCGGTGAATGTACCTTGGGTATAGGTGGTGATAGTGCCGTCGGCCAAATCGCTGATGAGCTCCACCTTGTAGTTTTCACCCCGGTTTTCGAACATCGCCAAGGCATCTGTTTTGGAAATGCTTTTGCGAACAATCTCCTCCTTGTTGGCAATCAGCTCCATCATCTTGGACTCGATTTTCGAAAAATCGGCATCCTTGACAGGCGTGTCGCCAAAATCGATGTCGTAATAAAACCCGTTTTCAATGGCAGGGCCAATTCCAAACTTGGCATGTGGGTAGAGAATCTGTACCGCCTCGGCCATGAGGTGGGCGGAAGAATGCCAGTAGGCATGTTTTCCATCCTCGTCGTCCCATTTCAACAAATTGACGGTAGCGTCAGCGCCGATCGGACGAGTCAGATCCCATATTTCTCCGTTAACTTTTGCGGCAAGCACGTCTTGCGCTAACCGTGAGCTGATGCTTTCAGCAATTTGCAACGATGTGGTTCCTTCGGCATATTCGCGTACGGAGGCATCGGGAAAGGTTATTTTTATCATATACTTTTTATAAAATTCACCGTCCGGCATTCCTACAAACAAATGCCTCGCAGCGCAATTCAAGTTTATTTTTTCAGTTCGCAAAAATAATCATTTTAGCGGATGAAAGTGTTTTTGTGTCAAAAAAACTTGGAAAACAAGTGAAAACAAGTGACCGGGAAACCCAGCGATCAAGTTTTTTAAACCCTGTCCTCTTCTTCAGTTGTTCACCCCTTCACTTCAAACAAAAAAAAGCACCCCGGTAAAGAAGTGCTTTTTGTTTTTTTCCGCAAGTGAATCAAGCGTTGGTAACCACCCTTTTTTCTTTGATTCTTGCTTTCTTACCTGTAAGCTTACGAAGGTAATACAATTTCGCACGGCGAACTTTACCCACTTTGTTCAAGGTAATGCTATCGATGAATGGTGACTCGATAGGGAAAATTCTTTCAACACCGATGTTGTCAGACATTTTGCGGACAGTGAAACGTTTCTTATCACCGTGTCCTGCAATCTTGATAACTACACCACGATACTGCTGCACACGCTCTTTGTTTCCTTCCACAATTCGGTACGCAACTGTCACAGTATCACCACTTTTAAATTTGGGATACGTTTTGTTTGTGGCAAATGCTTCTTCTGCAATCTTAACTAAATCCATTTTTATTGTAGCTATAAAATGATTAATAACGCAATATTCACGAGCCTTTCCCGCCAGAGATTACGTAAAGCGGTCGCAAAGATAGTAATTATTTATTTATTAGCAATATCCATGGATGGTAATTTCTCGAATTCGACCCAAATAGCCAGAATGACGACTTCAGTTCAACAGCCAAATCACAAAGTATGCCCGATGGCACAGGCACGCCTGACCCGTCAAATACCGGCGGCTTAGATTTCGCCAAACTAAGGAAGCAAAAATTCTCCTTGCAATATTTTTTTATTACCTTTGTAGCAAATATTAGATGAGAGATTAATCTTCGAATTAATCACGAGTTAAGGTGCCCCGAGTGTAGAACAAGGGGAGAATAGGGAATCACGTGTGAATCGTGGACTGTCGCGCAACTGTAGATCACCGCGAAAAGTTTCGATAAGTAAATCCACTTTTTCAATCAAATGAAATGGGAAGGATATCGGAATGGTGAAAGTCAGGATACCTGCCTTGCCTCGTCATTGGCAATGCTTCGCGATAAAGGTATGCTGTCTTAAATTTTCATTCACGAATGGAAAGTTTTGCCCCAAAACTCTTATTGCCGCATTTTCAAACAAGAGATTTCTCGCTCTGGTTTTTGAATTGTAAAATAAAGAATGCCGACAATGAAGACTGAAAACTTACACCCCACCCTTCCCCGAGATGAGGCTGCCACTCCAAAGCCCCAAGCATGCGATTTATCTATTTCCGAATTTTCACAGATTTTGCTTCAGGCAAGTGCCTTGCTGATGGAATCGGGAGCTCACTGCGAAAGGATTCACCGGAATATCCAACGTTTGGCTTCAAAAAGTCCTTTTTTAGTGGAAATGTTCATCTCGTTTAATGCAATTTCCGTATCTTTAAGCGATAAAAGCAACGCACAAGTTGTGCACACGGCAACGAAAGCGATCAAGCATCATGGCATACACTTTGGCGTGGTGACCAACGCCAGCGTCCTGACGTGGAAGTTCCATGACGACGAAATATCTTTCGACGAGCTGCAAACACAACTGAAGGCGCTGAAGGACACCAAGCGTCACCCGGTTTGGATGGTAAGGTTGTTCATCGGCATCGCGTGCGCTTGCCTATGTGTATTGGTGGGAGGTAATTGGATAGACAGTGCCTGCACATTCGTGGCATCAGTCGTGGGATTGACCGTAAAGCAGGAAATGACAAAACGGGGATTCAACCTGATGGTTGTTTTCATGGCAGCATCGATTGTCACGACATTGATTGCGGGACTTGACGTGCTATACGGGCTGGGGAGCTTTCCCGGATCGTCGGTGGCGACAGCCGTGCTATACCTCATCCCTGGCGTTCCGCTCATCAACAGCATCATAGACTTACTGAAGGGATATATGAGCATCGGGATAGCCAGAGGGACATTTGCTGGATTCATTTTGCTGTGTATCGCAGTGGGGATGTTTGTTGGTATTTCAGTTGTTGGTCTTAAAAACTTTTGAAATATGGCAGCCCAGGTATGTGCAGATGTTTTTTTTAGCTTTTTTGTGGCTGTTGGTTTTGCATTGCTTTTTGAAACTCCGTTGAAAGCGTTGATCGTGGCAGGCGTGCTGGGAGGTTTGGGACACGGAATCAGGTGCCTGATGTTGCAATTGGGCTTTGACCTTGTGCTTTCCACCCTCTGCGGAACGGTTTTCATTGGATTGGCTGGCATATTTTTCGCCCACAAAATCCACACGCCACCCGTGGTGTTCACGTTGCCGGCCTGCATCACGATGATCCCGGGCTTGTTTGCCTACCGCACGATCCTCGGGTGCATAAAGATTTACGGGGCAGGCGTGGATGGCGATGCCAGCAAGCACCTGCAGGAAACGATGTATAATTTCATCTTGACCTCCTCCCTCCTGTTTTGCTTGGCAATCGGCATCAGCATTGCGGCCTTGGCTTTCCGCAAAAAGAGCGTGAAGGAGATCAAGCACGTCAAAGATTTGCGCTTGAATTAGATTTGGAATCAATTATCTATAAATAAACTATTAACTACTTAAAAACAAAACGATGCTTCAAGAATTCACATTGAACAGAGGCCGTGCAATAATCAACTTCACCTCGAAGTATTGCGACAACAGGCAGAAAGTACTCAGCAGCTATGCCTTCCATCGGGTAGTGGAAACTTTTTTCTTCAAACTAAAGAAAGACAACCAGATCGTCTATGATTATTTCATCAAGGATTTCAAAACCGATGAAAATCTGACACTCTCTTATATCGAAGTACTGAAGCTACTTTCGGTATGCGAACTGGAAGAATTGCTCCAAGTGAACAACAAGTATGCAGATTTCTTCAAAGACAAGAATTTGTTCATCGAACTCACCGAACTGCTCTACAACTTCTGGCGCCGGATGGAACGCGTGACGGTTGTGCACAACAACCGGATGGGCAACGGGCTGCAGAACGTGCGCTTCATCCAAGCCAACCAATTGCTGAACGAGCTGATCCTGTCGATCTATCGCCGGACCCGAGACACGGTGAACGGACACGGCACTCACGTTTACCGCCAGACAATTGCAGGAGCTAACGCCGGCCTGATGCTCTACGACATCCCTTGGGATTGCCCCGTTGAATACAAGGGACTGGCAAACATCCCGTTCATCGACTCGGTGGTAATCACTCCGCCTTATATCACCTACACGAAGAAAAACACCCGCGATGGCATCTTCGAAGAGCATTTTTCCAACCCCATCAACAACCTGATCCTCAACGAAGATGATTGGTTCCTATACCCTGCAATGGTGGGCAACTTGTTGTCATTCGTTTATTTCCACAAAGACTTCATGTGCCACGGATTGGGCCTTGCCAACTTGTTCGAGCTGGCGAAAGGAGAAAATTTCATCAACAAGAAACCAGACCTGATCTACGTGTTTGGCTATCCAGACGGAGTGGAAGAAAAAAGAACATTCTATTATAAGGATACCAAAAACGACATCATCGTGGGGTATGCCAACTACACCGACGAGATCGACTATTTCGGATACATGAAAAAGATGCTCCTTACGCTCCACAACGTGAAGCAGATGGAGAAAGGCAACCTGCCGATACACGGAGCGATGGTGAACATTGCCCTGAAGAATGGCAAGGAAGCCAACATCATCATCATGGGCGACAGCGGTGCCGGAAAATCGGAAAGCCTCGAAGCATTCCGCACCCTGAACGAAAAATACATCCGCCACATGCGTGTAATTTTCGACGACATGGGATACCTCCAGTTCGAAGAAGACGGCACCATCAAGGGCTACGGAACTGAAATCGGTGCATTTGTCCGTACCGACGATTTGGATCCGATGTATGCCTTCGAACAGCTCGACCGGGGCATCTATACCAACCCCGACCGCGTCAATGCCCGCGTGACGATTCCTATCTCTTCTTACGAAACCATATCCAAGGGATACAGCGTCGATTACATGCTTTACGCCAACAACTATGCGGATTCGGAAAAGAAAATATCCCTTTTCGAGAATGTTGAGGACGCCATTCCGGTGTTCGAAGCAGGATCACGCAAGGCCAAAGGCACAACAACCGAAGTAGGGCTCGTGAAATCCTATTTCGCCAATCCATTCGGCCCTGTTCAGGAACAGGAAAAAGCAGCAGTGCTGGTGCGTCAATTTTTCCATGGCTTGGCTAATGCCGGCATAAAAATTGGAGAAATGCACACCTCCCTCGCCATCGACGGACAAAGTAAAGAAGGTCCAAGGTTGGCTGCCGAAGAGCTATTCAGCATGATAAACAAATAATCGTCGCATACGCGACAGTCATCAGTCCAAAAGCATTTCTTCCCAACGGAAGGAATGCTTTTTTTGATGGAAGGTAGATGTGTCCCCACCCTATTGCAAAGGCAATAATTAAAAAGATTGCAGGAAAGAACAATAAATAAGAATCTTATTTTTGTCGAAAATTAACCAACACAAAACAAAAATGAAAAATTCCCATTATTTATCCTTTGTCTGCTTCTTGCCTCATGTTCAAAAGATGATAATTCATCGGTTTCTATAGCCGAAAGTGAAGCAACATTGAATTATCAAGGCACTTATCAAATAAGAGCTACATCCGAAAAATCAATCTCCTATGTTTCCGAAGACGAGTTCCATGCAACGGTGAACGCCACTGGGCTTGTGACAGCCGGCAAGGTGGGCGAAATGAACGTATTGGTTAGCGACGGAAGCACCACCAAGAAATTCAACGTGAAGGTCACTCCCAAAAGCGCATTGTATAATGAACCCTTAACCGATTGGACTTTGACCAAAGCGCAAGTAATTTCAAAGTTAGGCACCCCGTATAATCAAACAGACAGCTTGTGTGTTTACCGACAATCAGACCCTGCGGTTTCTTATCTGATGTATTTATTTACAACCGCCGGAAAAATAAAAGGAGTTGTCACTACCGTCGGAACCAGACATACTACAAGTTTGACTACTATCCTAACAGAAAGGTATGCGGGAACGAGCAATGATGTGTATTTCTACATGAATCAGATTACTTATGCCAAGGCAACAACTATAATAGGAATGTTTTTTGGATGATACAAATTATTGGATGATAGCATATACGCCAAATTCAGCTACAAGAGGCTCAAGAAACATTGATGTCTCACAATACAAACAGCAGTTAGAAAAGCTTGGATTGTAATCGCCCCTATCGAATTGATCCGGGAAATAAAGATCAGGCACGCAGCCGAAATGATAGCGCAGGAAGACAGCAGCATCAAGGAAATAGCCTTCCAGATAGGATTTGCGGACACAAAATATTTCACGCAAAGTTTCAAGCAAGTATTTGGATGCACCCCCAGCGAATACCGGAAGGAATACAAAAAAAAGGGGTGGAACGCCCCCTTTATGAATTGGACAGAAAAGAAAATCATTCCTTTTCTTTGTATTTTTTGAATGCGCTGTATTCCCGGATGTAATCGTGCTGCTCGTCGTACACATCGGAAGTGAGCACTAAGCAGATGGTGCCTGAAGAATAATTTCGCTGCGTGGCCCAAATTCCGGGAGGAATGTGGAGGCCATAAGTGGGACGATTGAGGGTGATTGTCCTCCTATTGGTGCCGTCGTCCAATTCCACATCGAAACTTCCGCTTGCCGCGATAAGTATCTGGTGGCATTTTTTGTGCGAATGCACTCCCCTCACCTCTCCGTAGGGAATGTCGTAAACATAGAAAATGCGGGGAACATCAAACGGAACTTCCACCGAATTGGTGATCGCCGTGATGCTTCCGGCGCGGTTCTTGATGACAGGAAACTCGATGAGGGAGCAATCAAAAACAGAAGACTGAACCCCCAATTCATTTTTATGAACGAGCGACTGAGCGTAGGCAGATGATGTATCATCGGACAGGAACG
>MKRS01000445.1 GCA_001897035.1 Bacteroidales bacterium 45-6 | reverse complement strand
AGATTAGAAGCAGGTCGGTTCGGACGCCTTTGATGATGTGGGTGATTTTTCTCACAATGAAGTTGTTTCGGTGGTATTTCCATATATAAATAAGGAAAGCGATCACCGCCAACAGGCCGATATAAAACCACACAGAAGTCAACAGGGTGTTCAACTTGGAATGGATAGCATTATTCTGGGTCAGTTGTTTAATCAGGTATTCGGCGTTTAGAAGGGAAGCGAAAAATATGATGAAGATGACCGACACCAAGTCCATCACGCGGTCGAGAATCATGGTGCTCACCGTTTGTGCAAAAGGGATATTCTCTGTTTTCGACACCATTCCGCAACGCCACAGTTCTCCGGCACGAGGGATGGCAAAATTCACGGCATAGCCACCATAAACGGCAAATGCGATGTTTCGGATCCGTGTCTTATGGCCAAGTGGCGCGAGCAGCAATTGCCAGCGGAAGGCCCGAAAGGTGTTCCCCATCAATCCGAAAATCAACGAAAAAGCCAGAACATAATAATTGGCATCTTTGAAGATTAGCCATATTTTATGGAAATTTGTATCACGAAAGACCAACCAGAGGATCAGGACACCAAGAAACAGAGGTAAAATCAATTGAAACAATAGACTTGAAACTCGTTTTGGCAGACTTGTTTTGTTTTTTTGTAGAATTTCAGTCATCGTTTTTCTTCAGATTGTAACAGCTTAGTGTGAACATTTAATTACTTTTTTTCGGTTTTGAGGATAAAACACTAACTTTGTGTGCGCAAAGATAACGATTAAAACAGGATGTAAGAGTGCAGACCGTAAAACCAAAGAAATTTCTCGGACAACATTTCCTCAAGGACTTGCAAATCGCACAGCGAATCGCAGACACCTTGGACGATTTTTCAGGGCTTCCCATTTTGGAAATTGGCCCCGGGATGGGTGTTCTGACCCAATACCTATTGAAAAAGGAGGGGGAACTGTCGGTTGTAGAGATTGACCGCGAGTCCGTGCCTTACTTGCAGAGCCATTTCCCCGAACTGGGACAACGAATCATCGAGGCCGACTTTCTGAAGCTCGACTTAAACCAGTTGTACCAACAGAAATTTTGCCTGATCGGAAACTATCCATACAACATTTCTTCGCAGATTTTTTTCAAACTGCTCGACTACAAGGATCAGATTCCTTGCTGCTCAGGCATGATCCAGAAAGAAGTGGCAGAACGCATTGCCGCCGGCCCGGGAAGCAAAACGTATGGAATCCTTTCGGTGCTTTTGCAAGCCTGGTTCAAGGTAGAATATTTGTTTACTGTTAGCGAGAAGGTATTCGACCCACCTCCAAAGGTGAAGTCGGCTGTGGTGAAGCTGGTGCGAAACGAGAGGCAAGCACTTTCCTGCGACGAGCGGTTCTTCAAGACGGTAGTCAAAACATCGTTCAACCA
>MKRS01000444.1 GCA_001897035.1 Bacteroidales bacterium 45-6 | reverse complement strand
TTCTTCCCCGGTTATGTGATTGCCAATCAGTAAGTCCAAGTTCTTTTCCTGCGCTTGAATTCTAAAGAAGTTGTAGTGGAATTGCATCAATTCCTCGATGTTCACCTGTTCGGGCTTGAGCATGACGTCTCCCACCTCGATTTTGGAAATCTCGATGATGTCGTTGATCGTGTTGAGCAGGCGTTCTCCGCTTTTGTTGATCATGCTGATAAACTCCGCCCGCTCCTCGTCGTTCAATCCCGGTTCGTTCAGCAGGCTTGTGAATCCAAGGATTCCATTCATTGGAGTTCTGATCTCGTGCGACATGTTCAATAGGAATGCGGTCTTGAGCCGGTCGCTTTCCTCGGCTTTTTCTTTGGCGGCAATCAGTTCCTTTTCAGTTTCTTTCAACTGGGTGAGGTCTTGCGTGACCATCAGGATCAGTTGCTTGTGGTTGAGTTCGATGAGCTTGGCCGAGACCATGGCCGAAATATGTTGTCCGTTCCTTAGCCTGAATGTGGTTTCCATCCGGTCGATTTGGCCCTGGGCCTTCAGTGTTTCGAGCAATTTTTCCCTGTCTGCGAGATTCACCCACACGTTTATGTCTTTCGATCGCAGGGACATAAGTTCCTGTTTTGTGTATCCGGAAATAACTTGGAAGCTCTCGTTCACGTCCACATATTCACCGTTAAACTTTGTGATCGACACATAAGCTGGGCTCGTGTAAAAAAGAGCCTCGAACCATTTTCTGTTTTCTTCCGAACTTTTTTGCGCCGAAATCAGCTTCTGGGTCATCTCTTTCGACTCGGTGATGTCGGTTTTGATAGCCACAAAGTTGATGATCTTTCCATTTTCATTTTTGATGGGAGCTATGGTAGCTTTTTCCCAATAGAGAGACCTGTTCTTCTTCCGGTTGTATAGTTCTCCTTCCCAGGTTTGTCCCGATTGGATGGTTTCCCACATTTGCTTGTAGAACGTGTCGGTATGGTAGCCCGACTTAAGCACGCGCGGGGTTTTCCCAATGTACTCTTCCGGACTGTAGCCGGTAAGTTTCGAGAAAAACGGATTGGCATATTCGATTCTCCCGTTCACATCCGTGATGATGATGCTGGTCGGGCTTTGCTCCACCGCCCTGGAGAAGGACAACAATTTTTCTTCATACTCCTTACGTTTTGTAATGTCGAGGATATTCCCGATAAACAAATGACGATTGCTGGGCGATAGCAAACTTTCAAAGTTCATAATGTCTATTTTTTGTCCGTCTTTCCGGATGCCCCTTATTTCGAAGCCCATGGTCGGGACTTTGTTCGAAAACATGATTTTGTAATTTTTCAGCAATAGCTCCCGATCATCGGGGTGAACCAGGATGTTTCCCATTTGTCCGATCAGCTCGCCTTGGGAATAACCGAAGATAGAGTCAAACGCTTGGTTGGTGTAGA
>MKRS01000443.1 GCA_001897035.1 Bacteroidales bacterium 45-6 | reverse complement strand
AGTTGAATGAGGTTGCTGATCAAGCCAAGCAGCAAAGCGCCCTTCGAGATAATCTGCATTATATCCCAAATGGTTTGATCTGATCCAATTTTTGGCGTTGAGCAAATCCGAGTCGATTGGAGCTGAAACAATCATTGCACTGTACCGTTTGCCCCATTCGGTAGTTTTGGCAGTAGCATACTCTACAGCCCTCCATACACGTCCCTTGTGAAACACGACCGGCACGGGGGCAGTATGATATTCGCCTTCCAGAATCAAGCCATTCTGTCCGTCATAAGGTATTGTCCATGTATGTCCTCCATCTACCGACTTTCTTATAATCAGGTTACCATGATGCTTGTTAGTTCCCATGATATATAAGTCCTTATTCACAAGAAAGAGGTTTGACCAAAATTGCCCATGCACCCGGGCAATACTGTCCCAGGTCAATCCCTTGTCTTGGGATCGATAGATGTATGTATTAGCCGATTCGAACTCTCTCGATTTAGGACCAAACTCGTCATGCGAAACAATATAATCCCCATCAGGCATAATGCAAATGCTGGGTGAGCCTATATATTTTTGCGTTTGGGATGAAACATGTTTAATTACTATTCCAGGAGGGTTATCAGAATCCTGAGCCTTCACCATAGAGGCAAGCACAAGAGCTACTACGATAAATAAAATCCTTTTCATTATATATAAAATAAGGTTTAATTAGAACTAAAATTTTCTATCATTTCCATGCACATACGTCCGTTATGATAAGGGCACTTCCAGAAACCGGCTTTATCATCTTTCCTGTTGATTGCCCCATCTCCAAGCCGACTCCAATACCACTCTCCGTTTTCTCTATCAATCAGGTTTTCTTTTATATATTCCCAGACATCAACAGCTTTCTGTTTATAACTAGCATTTCCCGACAATTTATAAGCATACATATAGCCCACAATAGCTTCGGCTTGTACCCACCAATGACGCTCATAATCGGTATGATCTCCATTTTTTTCGTAAATCAGACTACCATCTGCCTGTATACCTTCTGATGCGGCATCTGCCACCTTCAACGAAAGTATTTTTATTTCATCCAACAGAGGTTTATCCGCTAACAGCTCTGCGGCTTCGTATAACAACCACGCAGCTTCGATATCATGTCCGTAGAAAATAGCTGTAGATTTCACCCGCCAATCTTCATCAAAGAATAGATTCAGATGATATGTATTGTAGTCGAGTATCTGACGCATAAATATTTCTATCAACTCCCTTTGAGCAGCTTGCAACTGAGGATTCTTCCAAATACGGCACAAGTTAGTGTAGGGTTCTAATATATGCAGATGGGTATTCATTGTCTTTTTCTCGTTAGCATCTTTTTCACTCAAACGCATATCGTCGATCGCTTGCCATTCGCGAGTGAAAGCCTCGAAATATCCTCCTCGGTT
>MKRS01000442.1 GCA_001897035.1 Bacteroidales bacterium 45-6 | reverse complement strand
CAAAGCAGTTTTAAAGAGGCTGTCTTTCAGTGATATAAGCTTTTCCTTCGACACAGGCTTGTCTTTTACTAAACCGTAGTTGTCGATAATCAAGTCGAATTCGTCGCTCCAAAGATTCTTCTTCAACCAGTTCTCGTATTTGTTCTCTAATTGGCCAAGATAGTCGCGGGCTTCCATCCCGGTCATTTTCTCGGTCAAATTCGGATTTCCAGAAAACCAATAGTCAGCCTCGTCTTTCGACATGAACTTGTTCAAAGCATACGTAAATCTCACGTGGAGCTTAGAGTAGGTTTCCTTGTAGGCGTAGTCGGTGTAGAACCACCGGAATTTTTTATCCAGCTGGGAGCTTATTTTCACATTGGCCCAGGGATGCGACTTCTCCAAGTGAAAATTTCTGGCCATATCTTCTGCCGAAGCGAAATCTTTGCGGATAAGATGAACATAAACAATGTCTCTCTCCTTGTTTTTCTCGATCAAGGAGTCGATTGATTTTTCCGACCTGAACACCTGGTTTTCGCAAGACCATGCTTGATTCCAGGTAGAATCCAGTTCGACAGGGAAGGAGTTCTCTTCTGTCTTGTTGATACCCCTAATGCCGCTGCTATCGGGATTTTCAACCTGATGTTCCTCGCTGAATTCGCGTGTTATGCTTCCGTCGTTGTGAACTACGGTGAGCATGGACATCTCTGGACTCTTCTTGCACGAAAACAGTACAACTGAAATGGCCAATGCCATCATGTAACAACCCACATTTTTCATAATCCTGCTTGTTTTTTTAAGTTTTCCAACCTTTCGTTTGCTTCGCGGTTTTTTTGAAGATGAATCAGATAGTCGGCCACTGTGAGGTTTTTCAACCTCTGCGCATCGTAACACGATGAAACGCTTGGTGGAGAAGGAATGGCCGTTTCGCCACTTTCCTGTTTCAGATACATGAAAAGGCAAATGAATGCCACAGCAGCCGATGACGAAACGATTCTTATCCAATCGATCAGCAAAACTCTTTTGGCTAGACGGACGGCATCCATTCGGTTCATAATCTTGTCGGTGAGATCATCATTCAATTGAGGCTTAACCCTTTTCAACCTATCGACGAATTCATCGAAATTTATCTTTGCTTCGCTCATACTATTCTTTTCAATTTTTCTTGCATTTGATTTCGTGCAAGGTATAAGTTGCTCTTTATCTGGTCGGTGGTCATTCCGCTTATTTCCGCTATTTCGTCCATCTCCATCTCCTCTAGGTAGCGGAGGGTGAACACCAGTTTTTGTTTCGGGGTCAGGCTTTCCGTTGCCATTTGGATAAGCTTTGCCAGATCGGCATTCATCAGTTGGCTTTCAGCGTTGTCGTCCGACAGGAAACGTTTCATCAAGTTTTCATCAACCCAATTTCCGGCCTTTCGGTTCGAATGAGGCGACCTGA
>MKRS01000441.1 GCA_001897035.1 Bacteroidales bacterium 45-6 | reverse complement strand
TGTCTTGGCAAATATGGAAATTACGGCTAAAGAAAACCTAAATATCACAGTGGTGAATGTGCTACAAACTCCCGATGCTTTACGTGACCCCCAATATACTTTCAATGAAATCAATAGGAAACATATCGGGATTCAGCTGATGACTTCACATGCAAAAAGCCCTACGGAAAAATTTTCGCTTAGTGGCACCACATCGTTTGCATTTTCCGAACCAAGAGGCGAAGAACCCCGGGTTATCCACGAAATGCCCGACAATAACCTACACCAAATGAAGTTTTCGAAAGAGATCAAAGCTGGAGTCAATTATCAATTCGGATTGGTTGGGACTACTCTTTCTTCCGTTCACAGCCCCGATCCATACAATGAATCAGAACGGTTGACAATCTTTGCCCGCTTGGAAGGGGTGCAACGCCTGATGAATAAACACCGCGAAGCTTGGGACAAACTCTGGAAAAGTGACATCCGCATCGAAGGAGACAAACAAGCTCAACAGGATATCCACAACATGTTGTACCACCTCTATTCTTTTGCTTCGGTAGGATCGGGGATGTCACTCTCTCCCATGGGGCTTTCGGGTTTGGGATACAACGGACATGTCTTTTGGGATGCCGACACTTGGATGTTTCCGGTTCTTTTGCTATTGCATCCCGAAATGGCTGAAAACATGTTAGAATACCGCTTCCAAAGGCTGCAAGCTGCACGAGACAATGCTTATTCACACGGCTATCAAGGTGCCATGTATCCATGGGAAAGTGCCGACAGCGGGGTGGAAGAAACCCCTGTTTGGGCACTGGCAGGACCTTTCGAACACCATGTTTCGGGCTGCGTGGCCTTGGCCGCTTGGCAATACTATTGTGTGACGCAAGATTTGGACTGGTTGCGCAAAAAAGGTTGGCCGATTCTCTCGGAAACTGCCGATTTCTGGGTAAGCCGATCGGAATTAAATGCTACAGGAAAATATGAAATCAAAAACGTAGTGGCTGCCGATGAATATGCTGAAAATGTAGATAACGATGCCTTTACAAATGGAGTGGCTCAAGTAAATCTCCAAAATGCCACTTTAGCAGCTTCGTTGTTGGGCTATCCAGCCAAAGCAGCATGGAAAACCGTTGCTAATAACCTACTCATAGAGCATTTTCCTGATGGTACTACTCGTGAACATTCATCCTACCAGGGTGAATCGATAAAACAAGCTGACGTGAATCTTCTTGCCTATCCGCTTGGAATAGTGAAAGACACCGCTCAAATACATAAAGATCTGGCATATTATGAAATAAGGATTCAGGAAAAAAATACTCCGGCCATGACTCAAGCAATTTTCTCTCTGCTATATTCCAGATTGGGAAATAAGCAAAAAGCTTTGCACTTTTTCAAAGATGCCTATCTGCCTAATCTGTGCCCTCCTTTCAGAGTGATTGCCGAAACCAAAGGAGGGGACAACCCCTATTTTGCAACTGGAGCAGGAGGAATTCTCCAGACTGTCCTGATGGGATTCGGAGGATTAGAAATTACTCCTAAAGGAATTATAACTCGTCCATCTGCGCTTCCCGAAGGATGGAAGTTTCTTGAAATCAAAGGTGTGGGAAAAGATAAAACGACCATTAGCAAAAGACGATAAAGCATTATTATTCAGTTGAACTCACTCGTTAAATTTAATTTGTCTTTTGTTTGGAAAAGGAGCTTGCGAAAGTTCCTTTTCCTCTTTTGGCTATTAAATTTTTGAAAAATAAGGTTTCAATCTCCTACCCCACCCGGCACCTCTAATTGCCAACAATGATTATCTTTGAATCCGAAAAATGATTTCATCGCAATGTTTGTACTCAAAAAATCTGCCCTCCAAATTTACTACAAGCTACGCCACCGACGTGGACACGGCATCCATTCACCCTTCGTTTACAATTTGATAGTGAACGTGATCGAGAACAAACTGCCGTTTTATGCATACCGCGACATTGAAAAACATATCGAAAATGAGACTTTCAAAAAGCATAAGACGAAGAAAATAAACAAACTCAATTTCAATATCATAAACTATTTTCAAGCTAAGAGCATACTCGAAATAGGATCGGGTAAAGGCTTCAATTCGCTGTATGCAACAGCTCCTTCAAGGCAGATAGAATGCACCTGCGTGGAACGGAAAGAGGAAAGCCGAAAAGCGGCCTCTTCCCTACTCCACCGCTGGGACAGGAACATAAAAATCGTTGCCTCGCCGCCCGAAACAGATCAATTATACGATTGCATCATCGTGGATCTAAAACTCGTTGCAAATCCTCATGAATTCTTGGCAAAATACTTATTTTTGCATGTACATGAAAATAGCGTTGTTGTTCTAAACAATATCAGAACAAACCAGAACGTTTATTCGTTAATTCAACAAATACGGAAAGACGAACGTGTGCGCGTCTCCCTCGATTTGTACAAAGCATACATCCTTTTTTTCGACAAGAAATATCCTAAACGTAACTATTTACTTAGTTTCTAAACTTATATAAAAAGATGGCGAAAAGCATTGTTTATACAAAAACAGGCGACGGAGGAAAAACTTCCCTGGTGGGAGGCACCCGCGTTCCCAAGACGCATGTCCGGCTGGAAGCATACGGCACAGTGGACGAACTGAATTCTTTTGTGGGGCTGCTTGTGAGAGAAGTGAAGGACGAAACCCTCCTCAACGACCTGGCCTTTATCCAGCATAAATTGTTTTCTGTGGGAGGATACCTTGCTTCTGAAGAAGATGTGAGCAAGAATATCCCGAGCATCACCGAATCGGACGTGACCCGGCTCGAAGACGAAATGGACCGCTTAGACGGATTGATTCCGAGGCTCAACCGCTTCGTGTTGCCGGGCGGAAGCGAGGCCGCAGCCAGGGCACATATTTGCCGCACAGTGTGCCGACGGGCCGAAAGACGGATTTATGACGTTTCGTTAGAATATCAAGTTGAAGAACAGATATTTAAGTTCGTAAACCGTTTATCCGATTTCTTTTTTGTACTTGCCCGTTACGAATGTGTGACAAATGGAACAGAAATTTTTTGGGATAAAAGTTGCAGCTAAAAAATATTATTATACATTTGCGGAAAAATAGAATTTATAATCTAATAAAAAGGAGGAAAACATGTATTGGACATTAGAATTGGCTTCTAAGCTCGAAGATGCCCCATGGCCTGCAAGCAAGGACGAATTGATTGACTATGCTCAGCGTTCGGGCGCTCCGTTAGAAGTGATTGAAAACCTTCAGGAGCTTGAAGACGAAGGCGAGATTTACGAATCAATCGAAGACATTTGGCCGGATTATCCGAGTAAAGAAGATTTCTTTTTCAACGAAGACGAATACTAACTTTAGCTTATACATTTTTCAGCTATACAGTATATCAAAAAATAACAGAAAAGCCAGAGTAGGAGACTTCCTATGCTGGCTTTGCTGTTATAATTTTGCATTATTTAGTTATTCCTGTAATAGCTCCTATTTTGTATTGGTAATAATAATCTGTTCCAGATTTTGTTATTGGTCCAACATTCGTGTCAAATGATGAACTGCTATAAAATCCATCAGCTTGTCCACCCCATCCCCAGTTACAATGAACTAATGTCTCATACTCATAATTTTGTTGAGAAGCTCTTCCTACAAGTCTTCTTCGTATTAATATACCATCAATAACCCAAGCATGTCCTCCAGAATATTTAGTTGTAGTAATTAGTCCAAGAAAATTATTTGTCACATCTTTTAATGCGTATCCATAGGATATTACAGGCTTAGAAGATTCTATTGAAAATTGTACTTGTGTTGTATTGTAACTACTATTAGAACCTGTGTTTGTGTATCCAAAATTTTTGAAAGTTCTTTGTATATTATCGGTATTAGCTCCTGTACCATCAATCATATAGCTTGCATTCAGATTGTTAGACGTACCCAAATAGTACATTAATTTTGCAATATTATTACTTCCTAAATCATTTATACTATACGAAGTGGGAATACTAAGCATTTCAGCCCAATTGAAACTATATCCACTGTAAGACAATGGATATTTATGAAAAGCCATGACTTGTCCAACAGCGACAGGAACACATCCAGCATAAGGGCCAGGGACATAGTAATTATATGGAGATCCTTGACGCCAATTTGTTATTACACCTAAACGAATTGAAGAAACATTTTCCCATGGCCATGACCAAGAAGCAGTACTTACTGTTGCTTTTGTTATACTTTTTTCTGCATTTTTTATTGAATCAGTAAGTTTTGCTATTAAATTCTGAGTTTTTTGAATAAATATTTTCACACCTGGATTATCTATCGAATCTGTTAAACTGCCAGAATCAGTTATAGCTAAAATTGGTGGGTATCTTCTATCACTGGGAAGAAGTGCAAAACCTGCATTATTTCCATTGTCATCTTGAAGATTGAATCCATAAATTAATACCCCTTCGACATCTGTCGTATCTGCAGTACTTTTTAATCGCGTATTTTTTATGACCTTGCAATCAGCTATTTTTCTTTTATCTGCTGAACTTTTTAAAGAAGTGTTAGTAATATTCAAAACATTATTTAATTCTTTTGTAGCATCATATATTGAAACTTTATATGATGTAGAATCTTTGGGAGGTGTAGCATTGTCAAATGTTTCCCTATTACACGAGGTTATTATTAAAATAAAGTACATTAAAATAGGAAGAAATAGTGATTTTTTCATAATAATAGTTTTTGAGTTAATAGACAAATATAAAAACAAAAAAACACATATGCAATTTTTTATTAAATAATATCGACTAAAATATTGTATTAATTACAGGATGATCAATATGATAATTTTATCTGGGAGTTTATTTTGAAATTATAAAATTTTTATATGATTCTATAAAATTATATTACAGTTTTAAATTATACTATTTAAGTAAGTACTATATTAATCTATAAAAATTCGAAAATAAGCAATACAAATAATTTAGATACATTAAACTAAACTCTGTATAATTACTTACGTTTGTATAAATTGCCTAATATGAAAATTATATTTATAATTCTCTGTTGAAATTTACAGATAAGATTTTCAGCATCGTAAATATATCAAAAAATAACAGAAAAGTCAGGGTAGGAGAGTCCTATCTTGGCTTTTCTGTTATTTTGAAGGAAATAGTTTGTTCTACAATTTGATTTTCTTTGATTTTCCGGCCGATTCATTGTGAAACGCATCCACGGCAGTCACCACGTATTTATACGAGTTCTTGCCTCCTTCATACGGCAATTCCAATTCTGTATATCTTGAGATTTTCAATATATTGCGCGCAAGGCTTAGGTCTTCCTTTTCTCCCGATTTGAAACGATACACCACAAAATACTGCGCATTTTCAGGGTCGTTCCTATCGCCTTTGACCACCCACCGAAGCAGATGTTTTTCGGGAGTGAAATATTCTTCAAGATTGCTCACTTTTTTCGGCGATTTGTGATGCAAGGCCGTATAAGCAGGAATCAATGCGGGATATTTGTGGTAGTTGCCAGCCAGTTCGCCAGCTATTCCCTTGTAGTTTTCCATGATGGTGTATCCTGGCCAAAAACAATTTCCTTGTATGGTGGAGTAGGAGCGCGATAGTTCCATTTTCTCTTTTAATTGGCTTTCTCCGTTGGCATTCAGTTTATCGAGTGTGCGTTTCACATCCTGCCCAATGTAAAGATGCTGTCCATAGTTGTTGTTTGCCCACCAGGATATGAGCTTTGCATAATCGGCAGCCGGATGGCCAATTTCCCAATACAACTGGGGCATGTTGTAATCAACCCAGCCGTTTTTTACCCAAAGTTTCACATCGGCATACAAATCGTCGTAATTCTGCAAGCCATTGGTCTCGCTTCCTGAGCCGTCAGGCGTACTTTTCTTGTTCCTATAAATACCAAAAGGACTCACACCAAAACGAACCCACGGCTTTGTTTTCAAAATTGTTTCCTTGACTTCTTTGATCAGCATGTTCACGTTGTTTCGACGCCAGTCATCTCGTTGGGAATTAGAAAAACCCTGCGCAGCTGCGTAATGAGAGAAACTAACATCATCTGGAAATTTTTCACCTGGAATAGGGTAGGGGTAGAAGTAGTCGTCCATGTGAATAGCATCCACAGCATAGCGCATAACGATATCTTTCACCACTTTGCAAATAAAATCGCGGTTTTCGGGAATTCCCGGATCAAAATAAAGCTGAGTACCATATTTCAGAAATCTTTCGGGATAACGGTGATAAATATGGTTGGGAGCCAGTGTCTGCAATTCGCTGTTGGTGACACGGTAGGGATTGAGCCAAGCATGAAGTTCCATGTTTCGCTTGTGGCATTCCTCCACCATGAAAGCCAAAGGATCGAAGTCGCCATCAGGAGCTTTTCCCTGCACTCCGGTGAGATAGCGGCTCCAAGGTTCGAGCTCCGATTTGTAGAAAGCATCCGCCTGCGGACGAACTTGAAAAATAATTGCATTGATTCCTGCAGCCTGCAATTGATCGAGCATTTTCACAAAATAGTCTTTCATCTGCCTTGAATTCATCTGAACATATTGTGCTTGCCCAACTGTGTGAATCCAAGCACCCCGAAATTCCCTTTTGGGATGCTGTGGGTCTGCTTCTTGTTTCGCCACCTTTTTTTGAATTCCACAGGAGGACAAAAAAACGAGGGCAGCTAAAATCAAATTACTACTTAACTGTCTAATTTTCATTAATATAAATTATAAAATTCAATCAACCCAAACTTTAAACACAACTTTACGCACTTTGGCTTTGTCTCCATATTGCACATTCGTCAAATGAATGTCGTCGGGAAAATATATCATAAACCTATCGGGTTGAGCCACATGGTAGGTAATGCTTTTCACTTTGTAATGACCAATGTCTTTCTTCACCACATAAGGGTCAACCGTTGCAATCGTATCCTTGATTTTGGCATACCCCTGCAATTCCTTTCCCACCACAACGTATTGTAAATCAATTTTGATTTTATGTCCCTCCAAGGCTTCTGGCTCAGGATCATGCGTGGTGTATTCCTCCACACTCACTGTGAGTCCGTCTCCCAAATCCTGTCTTCCAAGAGGCAGGGTCGTCAAATCGTGATTGCGGATAAATTGGAAAGCACGTTTCCACCTGTCGGGATGCTTTTTATAGTGTCGGGCAAAGGTGGCGATGTCGATTTCCGAATCGGGCTGCGCAGAAATGCCTTCTGCCCATTCTCTTTTTTCAAACCACTTGATTTCAGCTTTAGTTGGTTTGCTGGGATTCTTCCCCAACAACAAAGAAAAAGGGCAAGCTATCGCCAACATCAATAACTGTGTCCTCGGATTGATAAATGTTCTCATTTACATTCTGAAAAAGTATAATTAACAAAAGTAATAAAGAATAATCACCAACACACAAACAATTTTCATTTAGTAGAAAAAAATAAAGGATCCTTTTAGTTTCTTTTATATACTATTGCGGATATTGTATTTTATAGCTACATTTGAAAGGTAAAAATAAAAGACAAAATGCTCGAATTATCCCTTTTTCCAGACAAGATTGAAGCTGGATGCGATGAAGCCGGTCGCGGATGCCTCGCAGGGCCTGTATTTGCGGCGGCTGTGATCCTACCTCCAAATTTTGTTTGTGAAGAACTCAACGATTCGAAACAAATCAAGGAAAAAACGCGCTACAAACTTCGGGAAATCATTGAAAGAGAAGCAATAGCATGGGCTGTTGGTAGTGTTTCGCATGAAGAAATTGACAAAATAAACATACTCAACGCTTCGTTTCTTGCCATGCACAAAGCCGTGGAAATGCTTAAAATTCGCCCCGAACACCTCCTCATTGACGGAAACAGATTTCGTAGCAAAAGTGATATTCCTTACACCTGCATCGTGAAAGGCGACGGCAAACTGATGCCTATCGCTGCTGCTTCTATATTGGCCAAAACCTACCGTGACGATTATATGCAATCGATCCACAAGGAATTTCCCGCCTATCTTTGGAACGTGAACAAAGGATACGGAACAGCAGCTCATCGAAAAGCCCTGCACGAATATGGCATGTCGCCTTACCATCGAAAAAGCTTTCACCTGAAAGAAAAACAATTGTCTATTTCCTTTCAAGAAGAGTAAAATAATTGAATATTAAAAATTTAACATCATGAATATTGAAAAGGAAATAGAAAAATATGCCGAACTTTTGAAGA
>MKRS01000440.1 GCA_001897035.1 Bacteroidales bacterium 45-6 | reverse complement strand
CATGCCTGCTACGGGAGCTATCATCCAGTCCGTAAGCCAAACAAAAGGTGCTATCGGCTATGTGGGTATGGCTTACGTGACCAAGGACGTGAAAGAAATCCACGTTTCTTACGACGCTGGCAAAACCTATGTGGAGCCAACCGTGGCCAACGCCAAAGCTGGAAAGTATCCGATCGTTCGTCCACTTTACTTGTACTACGAAGTGAAGTCTGAGAAAAACGTGAAGCCTTTCATCGACTTCGTATTGTCGGCACAAGGACAAAAGATCGTAGATCAAGTGGGATACCTCGCTTTGAAATAAACCATCTACAACTTTTATAAGGCGATGGGGATTTTATAATGAAGAGAACATTTATAAAATCCTCATTTGCTGTTATTATTTCCATTACCCTAAAATAAAAGAAAACCACCGTGTTTAATAAAAAGAAGAACAGGTTTCTTGAAACTCTCGTCGAGTGGATTTTCCGATTCAGCGGAAGCATCACCACTTTGGCTATTTTGTTAATCAGCGTCTTTCTGTTCACCGAAGGATGGGGCTTGTTCCACTCTTCCACCATCGAGAAGGGATATGTCCTTTGCGTGAATCGGGCAAACAAAGTAGCCAAATTATCGCCCAAGCAAGTGAAGGAAATTTACGACGGCAACATCACCAACTGGAAGCAACTGGGCGGCGTGGATGCCCCCATCGAGATCCTGCGGATGGACGACATTGCCTCGCTTTACACCGAAGAGGAGATAGGTGCCAATTTCGAGCATCTTCCGGCGAAGCTCAGTCAAGCCATGACAGAACGTAAAAATGCTATCGGCTTTTTTCCGAAGCAATTCATCGATAAGAACTTCACGGGTAGGGTTCTCCCTCCCGAAACCATCACTCCGGGTGAATATTTCGGAGGCAAAGAATGGCTTCCCACCGCCACTCCCGCCGCACAATTCGGGGTGCTACCGCTTATTCTCGGCACGCTTTGGGTGAGTATCGGGGCTATTTTGTTGGCATTGCCCTTCGGGATGGCTGTTTCGATCTATCTGGCCGAAATAGCAGGCAACCGGGTGCGGAAGATCTTGAAACCCCTGATCGAGCTGTTGGCCGGGATTCCCTCGGTTGTCTATGGCTTTTTCGGTCTGGTGGTGATCGTTCCCTTCATCCGGAATCTCTTTAATCTGCCTGTCGGCGAAACGGCTTTGGCCGGGAGCATCGTGCTGGCCATCATGGCTCTGCCCACCATCATCACCGTGGCGGAAGATGCCATGCGCAACACTCCGGTGGCCATGAAGGAATCGAGTTTGGCGTTGGGCGCCACACACTGGCAAACGATCTACCGGGTCGTGATTCCTTACGCATCCTCGGGCATCATGGCGGCCATCGTGCTGGGCATCGGTCGTGCCGTGGGCGAAACCATGGCCGTATTGATGGTCACAGGCAATG
>MKRS01000439.1 GCA_001897035.1 Bacteroidales bacterium 45-6 | reverse complement strand
CGATGGCAGCATTCAGCCTGTTGTCTTTCGAACTGGCATCGAACGACACCATCTCGCCGTTGATGTAGAGGGCGTTGAAATGGATAGGGATGAATTCGTCTTTTTCTTTTTCTATCGCCGAGGGATTGAAGGAGATGATCCCGTTGTCTCCCCCGAACATGATGATCCCATCTTCCCGGGCAATCTGCGCACCATTTTGAAAATCACCAACCTTTTGTATGTCGTACCACGAGAACCTGTGGTTGGCGCCAGTTTGAGGATTGAACAGGATGATACCTTTGCTGGTTGACATCCACACGTTCTTGTCGTGATCCATTGCGATTGCCATGACATGCACGGGCCTGCCAGTATCTTCTAAGGGGTACTGGCGGCAGGAGTTCATGCTTTCGTTGTATATGAACAAGCCGTTTTTTGTGCCGATGTACATGGTTCCGTCTTCGTGTTCAAAGAAGGTGTTTATCGTGCTGTTCTTGAGCTTGTCCAACGAAAAATGGCAAAATTTCTTGGTGTAAGGATCGTAGCACATGCAGTCCTGGCTACCGATCCAAAGCCGCCCTTTGGAGTCTAATTTCAAGGCGAAAATATAGTCTGGCACCGATTGCGGGATTTTACTAAATTTGCCCGAAGCGAGGTCGAGTTCGTTGATTCCGCTTCCGAAGTTCCCAATGTAGAGCCTTTTGTCGAATTGGTTGATTTGCAGGCAACTTATGTTTTTATTTATTGTATTGTTGTTATCTTCGACCGCTTTCATTGATTTGCCATCGTAATGAAAAAGGCCGCTGCCGTAAGTTCCCACCCAAATGTCAGCGTCGGATCCAGTTGCTATGTCCTGCACGGCTCCTGTGAATTTCGGGGGAGATTCCAGCGGTCGCATCTTGTCGAAATTGCTTCCGCCAAATACGCCGCCGCCATCTGTCCCGATGTAGAATTGCCCGTTCGCAGTGCGCGCGAAGGAGGTGATTGCGGCGCGGTTTTGTACCGGGTGCGATTCGCCTATGGCCTGGTAGCTGAATCCTCCGGTGGAGGCCGGTACCACCAGCAGGCCCTTTTGGTAGATTCCCACATAGAGGTTTTCCCAGCTATCTTCTATTATGTCGTGTATCTTGCTGTACTTCAGGTCTATCTGGCAATCCCTGATGGCGTATTCCGTGATTGTGCGTTTGGATATGTCGATTTGTCCTATTCCATTGTTTTCGCAGCCTACCAGCAACGTGCCGTCTTTGCGTTGCAAAAAACATTGGGGCTTCTGGTAAGGTGTGGGTTTCTCTTCTAATTTCCGGAATTGCTTGCTCGACTCGTCGAAAATAAGCACCCCGTTCCAGCCGTCGGCCACGAGTAAGGATCGGGTGGCCTTGTCCTCGATGAAATCCACCACCTCCATTCCGAAAGGTCTTATTTTCGAACCCTTTTCGTAATTCGGTTT
>MKRS01000438.1 GCA_001897035.1 Bacteroidales bacterium 45-6 | reverse complement strand
TATTTCTTTTTGTTTCGATTTGAGTATTAAAAAATAACTCCAAATCGGCAAATTAAATCTTCAAGCAATTGCGAAAACTTTGTTCTTGTCTTCTTTAGAGGGTGAAATGTATTTGATTTCCACAAAACAGAAACGACTTTTTTAAAAGGAAAAACCTGGCAGAGCGACTAAAACGGTCGTTCGGGTTTGGGTTCTATGCGGTTTGAGACTTATGAGAGACGAGCTTGGATGAATACAAATTGATTTAAACACGGAATAAAAAAAGAGAATTGCGAGCAACTTATTTGCATCCTGATGGAGAGAAAAATATCCCATCGGGATATTCGCTCGGTAGAAAAGTGTATAAAACCAAAAAGATTGCATACCGTAGGTATGCAATCTTTTTGGTTTCAAAAATTCTCCGCTGGCCACCCTTCTTATTCCAGGTTTTTCTTCAGCAAGGCTGGGTGTTCTTTCTCCACTTTAAGGAGCAATTCTCCGAAAAGGGTGTTTGCCCAGGCAAACCACGAGCGGGTGAAATTGGCAGGATCATCCTTGTGAAAGGTTTCGTGAATGAAGCCGGTATTTGCATGTGTGTGCTTGAGCATCCGCAGGCAAGCGGCTATCTCCGCCTCGTTGTCGGAGGTAAGTGCTTTCATGATGATGGCCATTGGCCAAATCATGTCTTCGGCAACGTGAGGTCCACCAATACCTTCCCCCGCAGTTCCTTTGTAGAAATAAGGGTTGTCGCGGCTCCAGACAAACTTGCGGGTGTTGAGATAAACCGGATCTTTCTTCGAAACATAGCCGAGGTAGGGCAACGAAAGCAGCGACGGCACATTGGCGTCGTCCATCAGCAGTCGGTTTCCAAATCCATCCACTTCATACGCAAAGATGCGCCCGTATTTCGGATGTTGCACGATGGCATATTTCTGGATGGCGTTATTGACCTCGGTGGCCAAATCGGCACATTCTTTGGCAAAAGCCTTGTCGCCACGGATAGCCGCTTCCATTTCGGCAAGCTGGCGCAAGGACACCACGGCGAAGCAGTTGGAAGGCACCAGGAAACCAAAGGTGGTGGCATCGTCCGATGGACGGAACATGGAGCTAATCAAGCCAATAGGCTTGATGGGGCTGCCGTATCCGCCACCAAACTGCGTGTCGGAAGCTTTGTCGGTAGTCCGGGTGAATTTGTAAGGCCCTTTGGATTCCTTCCGTTGTTGCTCCTTGAAGGTTTTCACGATGGCTTGCATGGCCTTGTGCCATTGCCCGTCGAAACAGGAATTGTCGCCCGTGAGCTTCCAGTAGTGATATCCGAGACGAATCACGTAGCAGAGACCGTCCACTTCCCACTTACGTTCGTGCAGTTCGGGGAGCATCGTGGTGTGGTCGCTGTCCCATTCGCTTCCTTCCTTGCCAAAGTTGAAAGCATTGGCATACGGGTCGATCAGCACGCATTCCACCTGGCGGTTGATGACTCCCTTGATTAGGTTTTGAAGATTCGGATCTTCTTTCATGTAAGGCATGTAGGGCCACACCTGTGCCGAACAGTCGCGCAACCACATGGCGTAAATGTCGCCTGTGATGACAAAGGTGTCGTATTTCCCGTCCTTTTTGCCAAATTTCACCGTACGGTCGAGCGTGTTCGGGAAACAATTGCCAAACATCCAGGCCAGTTCCTTGTCGGCCATCAGCCGCTGCATGGCCTGGATGGCCTTTTCGATGGGCGGACTACTGAAATTCCTTTGTTCGGGCTTCACCCGGACTTCGGGAAAGTTTTGCCCATTGATGGCTTGTGTCGCCAAAACTAAAAGGAAAGCGGTTTGCCAGAATTTTATCAATACCTGTGATTTCATGTGATTCAATTTTTCTATGGAGTGTTTTTAATTCCGTATTTAAGGCATTTGCTGAAATCAATAATAGACGACCGTCGGCAAATCCCGGTTGGTGTTGCTCACCGGGCGAACGGTGGGCCGGGCATCCATCCATTCCGACACCACTCCCTGGTATTGCCTGTTGAGGAATACTATTTTGATGGGGAAATAACCGGCAGTCAGCGGCACGGTGATGTCCGACTTGGCATTCTTTTTCATTTTGTCATTCACGATCAGCAGCTTCCCATTCAGATAGAATTGGTCAGCCAAACAATGGAGGGTGTAGTCGCCGTCTTTTTCCACATAGATGTAGCCATCCAATATGGCTGCGCCGCCCGATTGCTCTTTTTTCTTGAACTTAAAGAAGTCATTGATGCTGGTGACGATGGTGTCTTTCCACTGGGCAACGGCTTCCAACTGATTCACCGAAGTGTAGTCACCGTCCTTCACGTAGCGCATCTTCATCCCTTTGTTCAAGCCGTCCACTTTTGCCAATCCCTTGTATGGAACTGTTTTGGTGAGTTCAATAGCTCGCACAGGGCTTAGGGTTCCTTGCGGCAGCACGCTTCGGAGTTTCAAGGTCACGGAGCGATCAACGGTGAGCGGTTCGGAATAAACCGCCGATGTGGCCGTCGGATCTGAGCCATCGAGGGTATAGACCACTTTTACGGGGCGGTTAGTGGTGAAGGGAAGGGTCACTTTGTCCGTAAACTGGATGTAGTTCATGTTGCCTTCGGGCATAGGAATGTAATAGTTAAGGCTGTGATAATCCCAACGGATTTGCTGGTTGTCGATTCGCTGGATGAAGCTGTCAAGGTTTTTGTTTTCCTTTTTAGTCCAACCCACTTCAGCGATGGCAGTCACACGGGGAAATATCTGAAATTCAATTTGGTTGGGTTCAAACATGTATTCTTGCCACATGTTGCCTTGCAAACCAAGGACATGGAAGGCCTTGTCGTCTGCAATCGCCTTCGGAATGGGGTCGTATCCATACACATTCTGCAAAGTGGATAGCCCGCCAATCTTCACCTTCTCGCAAAGCATGTCTCCCTGATAATGATCCAGATACACGTATCCTCCGGGAGTCATCACCACGTCGTGTCCGGCATTGGCTGCCTCGATACCGCCTTGCTCGCCGCGCCACGACATGATGGTGGCCGAAGGAGCGATGCCGCCCTCGAGAATCTCGTCCCATCCGAACAAGCGTTTACCTTTCGATTCCAAGTATTTCTCCATCCGTTTGGTGAAATAGCTTTGCAACTCCATCTCGGTTTTCAGGCCGTTGGCTTTCATCACCGACTGGCATTTGGGGCAATTCTGCCAACGCACCTTGGGGCATTCGTCGCCGCCCACATGAACATATTTTGAGGGAAATAAGGTGCAAACTTCGTCCAAAATGTTTTGAAGGAAAGTGTAGGTGGCATCGTTTCCGGCACAGAACACATCGTCTTCCACGCCCCACGTGATACGGGGCTGCTTGAAAGGACCGCCTGTGCAGGAATATTCGGGATAAGCCGCCAAAGCCGCCATGCCGTGTCCCGGCATTTCAATTTCGGGGATCACTTCAATGTTCCTGTCGGTTGCGTATTGGATGATTTCTTTGGCCTGCTCCTGCGTGTAGAAGCCGCCGTAGGGTTTGCCTTCTTCCACCCTCACCGAGCCGATCTGGGTCAGTTTCGGATAGCGTTTGATCTCAATGCGCCAGCCCTGGTCGTCGGTCAGGTGCCAGTGAAATTTGTTGATTTTGTAAAGGGCGAAAGCGTCCAGCATCTTCTTGATTTCGTCCACCGTGGAGAAATGCCGGCTGCAATCGAGCATGATGCCGCGGTAGGAAAAGCGGGGCGTATCGGAAATGCTGACACAAGGCACTTGCCAATTGGCTTCCACTTTTTGCCCGCTTTCAATTTGGGGAGGCAGAAGCTGGAGCAGCGACTGAACGCCGTAGTACAAGCCATTTTCAGTGGCGGCATCCAATTTGATCTCTTTTTTGGTCACGAGCAAGCGGTAGCCCTCCGTTCCCAGCTCGGGAGCCTTGCGGATGCTAAGCTCCACGCTGGCTTTGCTTCCGGCGACATCTTTCAGGCCGATGCCGGCTGCAGCTTGAAGTTTCTGAACGAGCAAGGCCTTGCTTCTCGACCCAGCGGGTGCGCTGATGGTCATCCCGTTCGAGAAAACGAAGTAGCCTTCGCCCACCACAACCTGATTTGGTTTCGGTATGATGTTGACACTTGCCTTACTTGCGGCAAAAACATGTCCCGAAAGGAGAAAAGCTCCCAACATAATGCCATACAATTTTTTACATTTCATACGATTCAATTTTTACTATTAAGTAATAAGAATGGTTTGTTGTCGCAAAATGTATAAGCTGATAGCCAATAGCTTTTAGCCATTAGCCTTCTCTAATAGCTAAAAGCTATGTTTTGCATTTAAAGATACGACAATCAATTTTTGCATTTACTTAGGAGGCTGTTTCAAAAGAAAGCAAATGACACTCATCTTGCGTTTGGTAAACAAGCCAATGCTATTTCATTATTTGGCTTCAAGAGCAAGAAGGATGAACCTGATCTGCGCTCAAAATCTCTTTTGACACAACCTCGTGATTTTTCATTGATACATTTTGAAGACCTGACAACAACAACGTCTCCTTCAGGCCTTGAGATTGATTGAACGGAAGATTAAGTCCCCCGATTTGACGCTGGAAATTAGTGTTTTTATTTCACCGAAAAAAACTTTTCCAACACATAATCTTCCGAATTCTTTCCGATGCAAAGGGTGTATTGGCCTTTGTGCAACTTCCACTTATTTGCTTTCAAATCCCATTTCTGAAGCTCCGACATGGGAATGGACAGCATGAATACGGAACTTCCCTCTTTTTCCACGGTTTGTTTTTTGAAGGCTTTCAACTCCTTCAAGGGCATCCGCTCGAGGTTCGGGTATTGGATGTAAGCCTGCAAGACCTCATCGGCAGTGAAGTTTCCCGTATTTTTCACCGTTACGGAAAACAGAATAGTATCCGCCAAGGCATATCTCTCCTTGGGCTGCTGGTTCCAAGCATAGTCAAAAGTGGTGTAACTCAAGCCATAGCCAAAAGGATACTCGGCTTTTCCGTTAAAGTAACGGTAAGTGCGCCCTTTCATCGCATAATTGGTGAAGTCGGGCAAGTCGTTCACCGATTTGTAGAACGTCAGAGGCAAGCGGCCCGAAGGCGAAACCTTTCCAAACAAGATGTCGGCCAAGGCATTCCCGCCTTGTTCGCCCGGATACCAGGCCAAGATAATTGCATCGCAATAGGGTTCGATGGCACTCACGTCCACGGCACTACCGGCATTGATGACGGCTATAATTGGCTTGGAGTGGGCTGCACGAAGTTTTTTCATAAAGATCACTTGCGCTTCCGGCAAAGCCAATGTCGGCTTGTCACCATTGGTTTTCGACAAGAAGGCATCGCCCTCTTCGCCTTCCAGCAAGGGAGTGAGTCCCAGCACGGCCACCGTCAGGTCGCAACATTGCGATGCCCAGACTCCACCGAAGTGAGTGGTGTCGGCATTGTCGTAGCCCTGGTCATATTGCACGGCGCAGGCAGGGCCAGCCGCTTTGGTGATTCCTTCGGCAAAGGTCACGAGGTTGCCACTCATGCCGTGGTAATTGCCCACAAGGGCTTCGATAGAAGCACTGTTTTCGCCTGTTACGAGCATCGATCCGTATTTGTTCTTATCCAAGGGAAGTATTCCCCCTTTGTTTTTCAACAGAACCATGGTCTGCTCGGCAGCCTTGCGGGCCAGTTCGATATGGGCAGGATTGTTGATACTGTCTTCGCCATAAGCATTGTATTTGTTATAGGCGGGCGAGTCGAACATGCCCAGCTTGATCTGCGTTTTGAAGTTGTAATACAACGCACTGTCCACAGATGCGGGAGTAAGCATTCCCATCTTGAAGGCCTTCATCACGTCGTCTTGAAGAATATTGGCGCAATCGAGGTTGATCCCGGCGCGTAAGGCTTGCGCAGCCACTTCCACCCGTGTCGGCACCACTTTGTGACGCGCCCAAATATCGTCCAAAGCCCAGCAATCGGTCACTATTTGCCCTTGGAATCCCCATTCCTTTCGAAGGATTTTTTGGATCAGGGTATTGCTTGTGCAACAAGGTTCGCCGTTGAGCCGGTTGTAGCCGCACATAATGGATTCCACGCCCGCATCAACCAATTTTTTGAAAGCATACAGGTAAGTTTCGCGCAAATCTTTTTCATCCACAATGGCGTTGAAACTGTGGCGCACGGCTTCGGGTCCGCTGTGTGCTGCGAAATGTTTGGCGCAGGCTGCCGTTTTCAGATAGCGTGGGTCATCCCCTTGCAAGCCCTTGATGAAGGCTACCCCCATGCTTGCCGTCAGGAACGGGTCTTCACCGTAGGTTTCCTGCCCGCGTCCCCATCGAGGATCACGGAAAATATTGATGTTGGGAGTCCAGAAATTAATTCCCATGTATTGCAGGCGACGATCTTTGGCAATGGCCAGGTTGTATTTGGCACGTCCTTCGGTGGAAATGGCCGATGCCACTTGATTCAACAACGGCGTGTTGAAGGAAGCAGCCATGGCAATGGCCTGCGGGAAAACGGTGGCCTCTCCCGCCCTGGCTAATCCGTGCAAGGACTCGTTCCACCAGTTGTATGCCGGGATTTTCAAGCGGCTGATCTCGGGAGAAACATACCCGAGCAGGGATATTTTCTCCTCCAAGGTGAGTGATTGCAACAGGTTTTGAATCCGCTGCTCAGTCGGCAAGGACGGGTCTCGGAAAGGGTGCTTTTCTTGTGCCGAAAGCATTTGCCCTGCAACAAGAAGGATCGGTAGAATAAGTTGTTTGAATGAGTGATGCATATTGTTTCCTTGTTAGCTTGATAGCTGTTTGCCTTTAGCCCATGGCTCTTCCTGACGGCTAACAGCTTCTATTCGACTTCGATTGTTTGTTTCTTCACGTTCCAGCCTTCCACCGTCACTTGCCCGCTTTCCTTGCCGTTGTATTCCATGCGCACGGTTCGAGTTTGGCCGGGAAGAACGGAGACATAGTTGTCGCTGAAAAACACGGGGAGCAGGCGTTTGCCGGTACTTGGATTGACCAGCGAAATGCGGTTGAAGAAGGCCAACGGATTTCCTTCCGGATTGGTGATCTTGACCTCGATCTCGTTTGCAGCCACCTTGCGCGCTGAAATACTGACGTTTGCCTTCTCCATTTGCTGCAATCCGGTGTAATTTCCGGTCGAATCGGGATACCAATAGATATTCTCGTTCAGCGTTTTCTGGCCGGCATCAACGATTCGGAGACGCAGGAATCCCCCTTTTTGGGACTGCATCTTCTCGATATTCGGAAGAACGGACAAATAGGGCTGCACCGAGGTCGGCATAATTTCCTGCATGACATTTGTTATCGGCTTTTCTTTGCCCCCGATGTCGATGAGCGAGATTTTGAGCATCACATCGTGGTAATAATGGAAGGAGTTGTTGACCACCATCACCATGCCGTCATTGGGGTTACACATGATGTGGAGCGGCTCGCTTCCGTTTTTCAAGCCATAGAGGCAAGCATTGACATCGAGGTAATAATCGTACATCTGGCCACGCAAGGCAGTCCAGGGGTTTTGCGTTTTCCAGATGATAAACCCGGTGTACCAATCCCAGCTATGCGCACTGAAACCTTCGGCCAACGCCCTGTATTGGTCGTAGTTCACCAACTGGGCAATATCTCCGAATTCCTTGATGTTTTGAGGATTTCCATAAGGAGTGATCCATTTTCCATAGCCAATATCCTTGTGGTAATCCCACACGGAGTCAATTTTATTGTTGCCATAATCTGGCACCACCTGATTTTCTTTCGGCAGGAAACGTTCGAGCGACTCAGCATCTCCTGTGCCCACCGAACCCACCTCGGAATTGAAAGGAAAGGCGCGGAAGCTCCAGAAAGAGTTCGGATCTTGAATCGTATAAGGTCCGTCGCCATTGCCTCCAATGGAGTTATAAGACATTTTCTCGCTGTTGGAATAGGTGAAGAAACAGCGTGTGCCATCCAATTTGGGCAAAATGGAATCCTGCAACGGACGGAGTATGTCGGCGGGAGGGGCAATCTCGTTGCCGCCGCACCAAATGGCAAGCGAAGGATGGTTGCGGATCATCTTCACCATGTCGGCCATCGACTTAAGCGACAAGGCGTGATCGTCGGGATATTTCCGGCGGGTCCATTGGTCTTCGGCTTTCTGCGGATCCACCCAGCGGCCGTTGCAATCGCCAGAGAACCAGAAATCCTGGAATACCAACATGCCGTACTTGTCGCAAGCCTCATAGAATTCAGGACGTTCA
>MKRS01000437.1 GCA_001897035.1 Bacteroidales bacterium 45-6 | reverse complement strand
TAATCTTCGACTAGTTGTTCGGCATCGGCTATCGCCCTGCTTGTGTCGCTCTCTACAATGGGATAGGCTTTCTTACCTTCCAGCCGGGTGAATTGCTCGTAGGCCATTCCTTTGTAGAACTCGTCGTCTTCCAGCATTTTAAAATCCCGTTTTCGCATACTGTGAATACTGTGCTGCGGAAAATCGCAGTCGATGATGGCTACGTTGTAGCCCATTTCGTAGTGCAGATAAGAAGCTACCAGCACAGTGAGGGTTGTTTTTCCGGCTCCGCCCTTTTGGGTCGAGAATGCCACATAAATCGGTTCTTTACTCATTTCAGTAATTTTTTAAGTGATTAATTATTTATTTAATTCCCTGCCTGCTTTCAGTAAACCGCTGGCAGCATTGTTTATTTATTTCATTACTTGTGTGCGTATCCCACTCATCCGGTTATTTATTTTGTTCGATACGGATATGCTGATTTGAATGATGGTTTGGTTGGCTTATTTCAACCGAACATTGATTTACTGGTTTCAGTAAACCAATAACCCGCATCTTTCAGCAGTGAATTATATCAGCATATCAGTTCTTTCATTACACCATTATTATATCCGTTTTATTTACTTAACCGATGAAAAAATGACCCGTTTACATAAGTCATTAATTCCGTTTTCAGCAGCAAAGGAAAACCTTCTTTTTGAGTTAATCATCCTATTTTCGGGAGGTGGAAGCTTGTGGCTTCGAGTGGCATCAAACGGTGACATACAACGAGTTATATACACCCGTAACTTTGCATCCGATAACGTTACGGTCGGGGTCGGGGTCGCCTTTTGAGTTCCGGCGACACCCCGGAAGATGCCCTTTCAAGTGCAAACTTTTACCCTTCTATTCTTGGGTAAAACTTTGCCCGTCGCGGGCAAAAAACATTTGCGTCTGGGCAAATAGCAAGGTATGTTTCGCGTAACGCGAAACGTTTTCCGTAACCGGAAAACCCTTGCTCTTCCAGAGGGGAAACTACCTCCGAAGTCGGTAGTTTTGGGGCGAGGCTGCACCCGCCGTGACGGATTGATAAACCATTTAAAAGACCGTGTTATGAATGAAAGTAAAGAGCCCCGTAAACGGGGAAAAGGCGGACGGCCACCCAAGAGTGACCCGGCTGGAAACTGCATAATGGTACGTTTTTCCAATGCGCAGTTCGCCGAGTTCCTTTCCTTGTATGAGCAATCGGGCATCCGCTCGAAAGCCCGTTTTATCCTTGCCCGCATATTCGGCGAGGCGTTTCGTGTGATTAAAACCGACAGTTCTGCGCTTGACTTTGTGATGAAGTTGTCCGCTTTGTACGGGCAAATCCGTTCTATCGGAGTGAATTATAACCAGGTGGTAAAGCAACTTCATACCACTTTCGGCGAAAAAAAATCGTTGGCGATGCTGTATAAGTTGGAACAGGAAACGATTGAATTGTCGAAAATCGGGCGTGAAGTGTTGCAGTTGAGTGAGCAGTTTAAGCAGGAATACCTGTCTGAATAATCCTCAAAACATGGTGGCGGATATACATATCGGGAATAATTTGTATGGAGCATTGGCCTACAATCAGGAGAAAATTGATGCCGGATTGGGTAAGATTCTGGAAGCAAACCGCGTCTTTGTTCCTGCCGACGGACAGTTTTCTGTTGGGGATTGTATGCGTGATTTTGAACGTGCCATGCCCCCGCAGGTAGCAACCACACGCGGAATTATTCATATTTCCCTCAATCCGCACCCGGAGGATAAGATAACAGATGACCAGTTGACCGACATCGGGCGGGAGTATATCGAACGTCTCGGATTCGGCGGTCAGCCTTACATGATTTTTAAACATGAGGACATAGACCGCTGGCACCTGCACATCGTTTCTACCCGTGTCCGTAGCGACGGTTCGCTAATCAGCGACAAGAATAATTATGAGAAAAGTAAAAAGATTACAGACGACCTGGAGCAGAAATACGGCCTGCACCCGAAAGACAAAAAACAGGGAGAGGTGTGGCGGCTTTCTCCGGTGGATGCTTCGCGCAGCGACCTGAAAAAACAAGTCGCCAACGCTATCAAGCCTTTGACGACTATGTATAAATTTCAATCGCTTGGTGAGTTCCGGGCACTGCTTTCATTATATAACATAGGGGTTGAGAAAATCGAAGGGGATAATCAGGGACACAAATACACAGGGTTGGTGTATTCGGCATTGGATGCCGACGGCAACCGTATCGGCAAGCCGCTTAAATCTTCCCTGTTCGGAAAGTCATATGGTATTGAGGCATTGGAGCAGATGATGAAGAAGTTCGGCGAGGAAATTAAAACCAATAAACAAGCTGCAAAGACAAAGACGCTTATTTTTGCATCACTGAACGGCTCCTGCACAGGAAGGGAGTTCCGGGCAGACTTGCAGAATAAAGGTATCGACCTGGTACTGCGCTATGGCAACGGGGGACGCCTGTTCGGGGTAACATTTATCGACCACAACAGCCGCACGGTATTGAACGGTTCTGCACTGGGTAAGGAATTTTCGGCTAACGCTCTTGGCACTCGGTTCGCGGATTTTGCGATGGAGGAAAATCAGCAGCCCGTTCTGTCTATACCTCAAAAAGAGGCGTTGCGTCCATTACAGGAGGAAAAGCAACCTACTGCCGTCAAAGGATATTCGGGAGATGATTCACCCGTTGGCAGTTTGTTTTCGGTGCTGACACCGGAGCTGGACCAGCATGATGCCAATGAGCCTATGCCGAAAAAACACAAGAGAAAAAAACGGAGGTATGGGAGGCAGATGTAATTTGCATCCAACGTGTGTTTAATGATCTTATTTGAATATTATTCTCTTTTCTTATTTTCAGCGTCTACGGTTCGAGCCTAAGAGTGATAATCCCGTTTTTAGCCTCTCTTTGAAAATCCTCATAAAATTGCGCCCATTTCGTGCAATGCTCCTTGAAAATCGCGTTACGCTGACTATCCGTCATATTGGACTCGTTCATAAAAGTGGTGTAGAGAACAAGTATAGCCTCCACTTTATCCTTATGCCTGTCTCCGTCTTCACTTTTTATACCATCAATCATCGACTGAGCAAAACAAATTCCATCCCTAACCCTGTAAGCATATTGTCCGGCATCTCCATACCGCTCATGGTTCCGATTGATATTTTCATTTTGCTCCATAGTCATGGCAATATAGTTTCTCGTTAAGTATCTTACGGCGACTTCATCGGATGTCAATGATTCATCCTTTAGTATGCGCTCATTATACCGTTCCAGAAAGTGACCCGTATAAGCATCAATTCGTCTTATGCCTATTATCGGACTATCCAGAGTGTGTTTATATCCCCCAGCTCCCCATTTAATCACCAATTTTTGTTTTCCATTGAAGAGAATACAGAATGAACCAACTTCCGGTTTATCAGTACGGGTTCGGTTTTCCGCATAGAAGTAGATAATGTATTGATTATTGGTCGCGGGTATCTTATACTCATAAAGTTCCCACGCAGGGAATCGGCTTGCTTTTCTAAAATTCTTGATGGCTTTGCGCAAAAGATAATCCTTTTTGATATTTACCTTCTGCTTATCTGCGGCAAGATGATCGTACATCTCTTTATATGTCATTGATGGTAATATCATACCTGCTATTTTTTCTGAATAAACTGTCTGGAAATCAGATCTTCAAGCCATTTATTTAGATCAAGATCTTCACTGTATAAATATTGCTCTATGTGCTTATCATCTATGATTATCAGATTTATGTTGTCACGCATCAGATTATTAATATGCGATTTAAAATTCTTGGTGACGCCATTGATAGCAACAAAGAGTCCAAGTTTTACCTTATTACCAAAGTCTCTGTATTTACTTTCAAATACTCTTGCTTCTGAAACACCAACGGGTGTAGTCCAGTTTTTACATTCGACCAAAACGAAAGGACTATTTAGTGATTTTATAAAATCGCTCTTGGATGTGTTTTTCAAAACCACATCCAACTCCTGTGTTTCAACAAGAAGATTTTTCTCAAGCACATCAAACCCAAAGCTCTTATGAAACAAGGAAGCAATAAAATCCTCTAATAAAGTTCCCTTATATGGATCGATTGAATCTATTGCTTTTAGCTTTTTCCACAAGTCTGATATCTTTACTCTTTCATACTCGGTAATATATGTTTTTTTACCTCCAAGTATTGTGTCAAAAGTTCTATTGTATGTTTTAGCTTTTAAACCCAATGAAGAAATAGAATTTGCCATTATATCTATTTCTCCCATTTCAATTACCCATTCTTTCAAATCAAGTTTTGCTTTGCTTTTCTTGCTTAGTGTTTCTAATATGATTCTGATTTCAAATAGCCACGCAATTTCAGGTAGATTCTCATGCGCGTATGACAAAAATGTCCCAAAATTCGTCGCCTCAATTATATTTGGTTGATTTAAGTCCGTATCCATTCTTACATAAATCAAACTTGGAATTAATGATTCATCTTCTAACAGACTTGATTTTAGCTCAACTTTATCTTTTAATAAAATGATTGCGGATTCAATATCATTTTTAGCACTTCCATTCTCAATTCTTTTAATCAGTTTATTAATTTCCGATATTTTTTCTTTATAGTTCGTTCCTTTTTTTTTGAAATATTCAATAGTTTCTTTTCTACCTGTCAAGAATCCTAATCCCCATCCCATGAACCCCTTTCTGTAACCTTCATATATTGAAATGAAGAAGTCTAAGGTTAGCCCCAAATTATTAAGATTGGAAATAACTTGATTGACTGTGGCTTCATAACCAATAAATTTATTTGATTCTATTGTGATCGTTTCATCTGGAGCAATTACCTTATGTTTTCCCAGAAATAATAAGGGAATCTCAACTGGTAATGACTTTCTCCAACTCCAATGATATTCTCCTACTGTGAGTTCAGTATACCATCCCATATTTCTTATAATTTCATTTTCCCAAAATCGATTGAACATCAGACAATATATTGACAGTTCCTCTATCTTCAAACTGAGAAAATATTTTTAACTGAATGCAATTTGTATCTGGTTTATATCTTATTTCAGTGTTTATCCCCACACAAACCAATACTAATTTAGATAAATCCTCTGTATTTACATTCAAAATATCATCCTTTATAGCTTGATTATCGGGTTTGTTTAAATCCAATATATTTGCATAGATAAATTTTGAATCATCTATTTTTTGCAGCTTGAATTTCGTTATGATCTTTTCAGATACTTCATTATAAACAATAGCCGGCAAATCTGATTTTTTTAACACGAAGAATGATTGTCTTACCAAATCATTCATCTGATTATTTATACTAATAATCTTAATCTGGTTGTATGACCAATTTTTACCTTCTAATGTTAATCCAGGAATATTCAACATGGAGAAATAACTCATGTTTACTCCTATTGCGACAATTACATTGTCTTTAGAATCAAGATTTAGTTTATCTATAGCTTTAAATATATCTTCTTCTTTCAAAAGATATTTCTTGGGGCTCATTAAGGCAAGTACATTTATTGATATGTTTCCAAATTCTAAAGCAACCCCCTCGGCAACAATAGAATCAGAATTCATATATGCCATTTCTTGGTTTGCTACAAATCCTGCTTTTTCCATTACTTGGTAACGACCTCCAATAAATATGCTCTTATAATTAGCATCTATGTTTCCACTGAATAATTGATAATAAAAATCAAATGTATTAGTTAATATTTTCGTCGTCTTACCTTTGAACTCATTAAATATGTCAATGTCTATTTCTTGATTGAGCTTTCTGTCTTCAAACTTTTCATTTATATCTTTTCTTAGTTTACTTATCAAGTCTACGGGCTTTTCTTTTTGATTTTGCTCAAACCATTTTTCATCATACAAATCCTTTAGGTCAAAAGCCTTCAATATCTTTCTGTCTTTTTGATATTCTTCCACAAAATAATTCAAAGAATCTAATTCATCGTTCCAATGTTTCATCTCGCTTAACCCGTCTGGAGGCGTTGGCATATTTAATGGATTGGAATGGATATAGTAACTTTGAAGCGTATACTGCCGAAGAAAGAGCATTGATAAATACCGTTTTACCCACATTTGAATGATACCATCTGCCTTTACTCCTGAAATATTAGGGAATGGATACCTTTGTTCGTAGTAAACGGGACTAATATAACCTCCTTTCTTCGACACCTCCATGTAGCGCTTAATAACTTCTTCCATTCTTTCAGGGACAAGAACATATTTTGGTGGCTCTTGATTTGTCCAATACACCATCTCCCCAAGCAACTTGTACTTTTTTAAATACATGAGTAATCCACCCAATGCGTAGTGAAACTCCAAAAATGATTCTCTTTCTTTTTCCCGTTTTGATATTTCATCTTGATTGATAATATTAAATCGTTCATCATATTCCTTTTCGGCAGGCTTCAAGAACAAATTAAAAAGTTGATGCGCCTTTCTCCAATATGCCATAACAAACCCATCTCTATTATAATGAGAAACCTGCAATAAACATATCCAAATGAATTTGTACGTTTTGGGACTAATAATGGTATGTTGGTATTCGTCTAATAATAATTCAAATAATGTCCCGTCATTAAAGTGTGAAATTGTTCTTTTTTCCCTTTGGCTTAGTAATTCATTTGCAGCAAAAATTGAATCATAATACTCTTGGGGATACTCTATAATTTGTCCCTCTTTGTTTTTCCTATATGTGATGAACACATCAAAATAAAATTCCAATAATTCTCTACTTAAATCTTCGTCGTTTTTTTGTATTGAATAAAAAAGTATATTAGATATGCTTACAAAATATCTCTTTCTATTTTTTTTCGACCTGTTATGTTTTCGTTTCAAGCGTTTAAATAATTTGAGAGGATGATAATAGGTATATGTTAAATTAACTGTGGTAATTGTTTGTATAACTAATGCTATGGTTGCAACCGCGACACAGATAACAGCGGAATTTTCGATGAACCAATTTAAAACACCAAAATCAAAAACTCTTGGTAGTTGCAACATCCAAATTACGTAGAAAGCAATAGCCACAATTAAAGTTACAATATACCAATTGCAGATGGGTTCTTTTCTAAAAGTATCAACAAGTTTTGTAGAACCATATTTATCATCTATTCTACTTATGGTTTGCAACAGCAAAGGAAGTGCTATTGCAAAAACTGAAATAATCATCGGAATAAGAGCAACACCTATGATGTCAGGGTAATCCGTAGAAACAAGTTGCATTTTGAGCATTCTTTAAAATTTATGCGCAAAGATACCTATTTTACTTACATTAGTCGATTTTTCTCCTTTATTTTCATATATTTAAGTGCCACAAACTGCCATATCGACGCCACAAGCTGCCACACTCTGGAAACATAGCTTCGGGGCGTTTTCGTCTTCCTACTTTCGCATTTTCAATCCATTGTCAAACAATTAAAAACAAATTGATTATGCAACAAGAAGATGATTTGAGAGGCTTGGCAAAAGTCATGGACTTTATGCGGGCGTTAAGTATCCTGTTTGTCGTGATAAACATCTATTGGTTCTGTTACGGCGCCATCAAAGAGTGGGGCATCCATATCGGGGTGGTCGATAAAATCCTGCTCAATTTCAACCGCACCGCAGGACTGTTTACCTCCATCCTGTGGACGAAAATCTTTGCGGTAGTATTCCTTGCCCTGTCCTGCTTAGGGACTAAAGGTGTAAAAGACGAAAAGATAACCTGGAATAAAATATACGTCTTCCTGACGTTGGGGTTTATTTTCTTCTTCCTGAATTGGTGGCTTTTGATTCTGCCTTTTCCGTTAGTCGCCAATGCCGGATTTTACATTTTCACCATATCAGTCGGTTATATCCTGCTGCTTATGGGAGGTTTATGGATGAGCCGCTTACTGAAAAGCAATCTTATGGACGACGTTTTCAATACCGAGAACGAAAGTTTCATGCAGGAAACAAAGCTGATGGTAAACGATTATTCGGTAAACCTGCCTACCCGTTTTTGGTTTAAGAAAAAGATGTGGAAGGGATGGATTAATGTGGTAAACCCTTTCCGCGCCGCTATCGTGTTAGGGACTCCCGGTTCCGGTAAGTCCTACGCCGTGGTAAACCAATTTATAAAACAGCAGGTCGAGAAGGGATTTTCGATGTATATCTATGGTGCGCCAGTCAAGGTAGTATAATAATCGTCCCTTTGGCAAGGATTAGGCAAGTGTTCTTTGAAAATGACCTATCATCACCGGCTCATCTGTTCA
>MKRS01000436.1 GCA_001897035.1 Bacteroidales bacterium 45-6 | reverse complement strand
CGCCAGAATTCTTCAGCCGCTTGAATTCTTTGAAATTCCGGATGTATTCGGACTCTTGATAAACACCCGACGAAAGCACGAGGCAGATTGAATTTGTGGAAAAATTATCAAGCACCCGCCAAGTCATTTCGGGTACGTAAAGCGCCTTGTAGGATCGGTTCAAGTGGTACGTCTTTTGTCTCTTGCCATCGTGCAGCACCACATCAAAACTTCCCGAAAGAGCTACGATCACCTCTTTCTGCGTCCTGAAGGCATGGCTCCCCCGCCGCTGCCCTCCGGGGACATCATACACCCAGTAAGTGCGGGCAATGTCGAAAGGTATTTCCTTCCGGTTTTCGATGAACGAAAGGTTTCCCCGTTTGTCGTTCACTTTCGGCAAATCAAAAATGGTCGGTTCTGTCATGGCAAATTGGAATGATTTTATCGTCGGAGCCAGGTCGTCGGATTTTGTTTGGAAGTGCCGTTCCACAACTGGAAGTGCATTTTTGTGACCCCGGAATCGGAGTCGGTGAAAATTTTCCCCAAACTTTGTCCTGTCTTCACAGTCTGCCCCACGTGTACGAATACGCTTTGAATATTTCCGTAGAAAGTATAGTAATTCCCATGGCGAATAATGATGCAGTTGTTGTACCCAGGAAATGCCACCACCTTTGAGACTTCCCCTCCAAATGCGGCGCGAGCCTCGGCCCCGGCCTGTGTTTGAATATCAATCCCGTTGCTGTTGATGGTCACATGCTGGCTTTGCTGGTGTTCGCCAAATCCGGAAACGATGCTGTACCTACCGGTTACAGGCACAGGAAGCTTGCCTTTATTGGAGGCGAAATTGTTGGAAAGCGCCACATTTTCAGATGGAGCTTCGACCAACAGAGGTTCGTTTCTTTTCGTGATTCTTTCTTCGGCCATTTCAGCCTTCTTAGGCTCAGGCTCTTGCACGGGCAAGGTCCTGCTATCTTTTTCCTTCTTCGTTTTCGGGCGTGAAGCTTTTTCTTCCGCCTCCTTGCGGGCTCTTTCTTGCGCCGCCAACTGGCGGCTTTTCTCTTCGGCGGCAAGCCTTCTTGCTTTTTCTTCGGCTTTGCGCCTTTCTTCCTGCTCCTGGCGAGCCACTTCAGCAGCAATCAACCGCTCAATCTGCGTATTCAACAGATTGGCTTGCTTCTTTTTTTCCGAAATAATTCCCTGAAGCTCACCTTGTTTCTGCTTCGCCTCGGCAATTTCCTGTTTATGGGCTTCTTCTTCTTTTTTCAACGTTTGCTGCTCGGCATCTTTTTGCCCGATAAGCAGAATCTTAGATTTGTGCTGTTGCTCCAAGTCTGCCTTTTTTTGATGAAGCTGCTCCGCCTTGGCCTTTATCTCGTCGGCCTGCTTGACCCTCCATTCCGAATATTCCTTCAAAAAGCGCATCCGGCGCATGGATTCTGCCAATGACTTTCCGGAAAGGATGTAGAGCAATTTGTTTTCGCTCTGCTTTTTATAGATCATTCCCTCGATGGCCTTGGCGTAATTTTCCTGCTTGCCCTTCAGCTCTTTTTGCAGGGCCTCGATCTCCTTCTGCGTGATGCCTTGCTGAACGAGCAATGCGTCGGATTCTTGTTCAAGCAGCGACACAACTTGCTTGCGCGAATCGATCTGGTTTGCGATAAGCTTGATACGGGTGGAAAGGTTCTGCGTTATTTTTTTGGTATCGATCAGCAGCTTGTTGGTATTCTCTATTTCAAGCAAAGCCTTCTTGCGCTGTATTTCGAGCTGTTTGATTTTGGCTGTTTGAGCCATTGCCTGAATACAGAGGAATAACGCTGGGATGAATAGAAGCCGGACGTGTTTCATAGTTTTTTTGAGAGCAAGGAAAATACTTCGTCCAAACTAACTTTTTTGTATTTGTTGGGTACGGAATAATCAATCTCCACGTCTTTGTCGATGTCCAATTTTGAATACGAGAGCTTCACGTCCATCCGTTTGTCCTTGATCCCGATTTTGAAGGCAAGTTCGGTAGGATAGCTCTGTTGGCGATCCACAATAAATTTGTCGTAAGAGCATTGAAGCGTGTAGTTTTTCTTTTCTCCGTAAATGAGCGTGGAGATGATGTGATTGTTACCATCAACCGCAAAATTGTAGAGAATATCCGTAGCATCCTTGGTGACAGCCAGATAGCTTCCATCGGATTGAGTAATCATGAATTTGGAGTAATCAGCCGGTGCAACCTCCTGCTTGCCAGGATAGAACAACCGGTTGGAAAGCAAGGACTCCAGGTTGTAGTAGTTGAAATCAATCTGCTTGGAACTTTTCAGGTCTTCGATGCTTTCGTGCAGATACTGTTTGTTCATCCGGTCAACAATCAGCACGGAGTCTCTGGACACCACCAATTTGGCGACCTCTATCCCCATGAAAGGGCGGATAGAAATCAATATTCCCTTGCCCTTGACAATTCGCAGTGCGGCACCCGAAGAGAGGCTCGACTTGGAGTTGGGACGCAGAATCTCAAGCGTGGTTTTAGCCGACAAAGTCGTGAAAGACAGCTGCGTTTTCTGCACATCCCGAAGCACTTCCGAGTGCGCCTTGCTCGTTTTCACGTCTGTGGATTGCAGCGCTTTTTTAGACTTACAGGCGGTCATGCCAAAGACAAGGCAAACTGTCAATATCGTTAGAATAGGCTGAGTTTTTGTTCTCATCTTGATTTAGTTTAATTTTCCGGTTTTCACTTTCTGTTCCAATGCGGGATTTTTCTCGGTAGTTTGCTCCAGTGCCCGTTTCCAATATTCAAGAGCTTTCTCCTTCTCATCAATCTTGTACAAAACGTCCCCGTAATGTTCCAAAACCTCAGCACTTGGTTTGTCTCCGCTGTAATTCACCGCTTTTTCAAGGTATATCTTGGCCATCGTGAAAGCTTCCTGGACGTAAAGCACCCATCCATACGTGTCGAGATAGGTGGGATTCGTGGGTTCGGCTTTGACGGTGGAGCTACTCATTTTCTCTGCTTTGTCCAAGTCCTTTTTATCTAACGAGAGAAAGTAACTGTAATTGTTGAGCACGCCCAAATTTTGAGGATTGAACATGAGCGACTTTTCATAAGAGGCAAAGGAACTGTCCTTCTGACCTATACGGTTGAAAAGATCTCCAATTTGCCCATAAAAATCGGAAAGCATTTGCCCGTTTTCGGGGTCAACGTACTTCAATCCGGTCTGGTATGTTTTGAGCGCATTCTTGTAATCCGCCTTCTGGTACTGGCATATCCCTAAGTAGAAATAAAACTGTGGCTGTTGCGGCACATAGCTGATAGCTGTCTGGCAAATTTTGATAGAAGCATCAAGGCTGTCGGGAAAAGTCGTCCGGAGCAACTGCTCCCAGCCCGTGGGATTCGTGGGGTTCGACTCCGCAAACACTTGGTATTGGAAGTGGGCGCTCTGTTTCTTGCCTTGGAGCATCAACAAGTTGCCATACATCAAGTTCAGTTTGGGTTCCTGCGGATATTGCGTCATCAGGGAATCGAAGTACGCATTCACCGGTACAAGATCCTTTTTGCTTTGCTGGAGCATATTCACATATTGCGCCATGATCCCCAATTTGGCATCAACATCAATTTTCTTATTCAGGATTGCGTCCGACAATATTTTCTCGGATTTCTCGCGCTGGCCTGTGGCCTCGTAATAATTGGACAGCGAATTAATCAGGTACGGATTGTCGGGATCAATCAAGGCTGCCTTGGAATAAGCAGTCCACGCATCCTTCTGCAGATTGTCTCGCATATACAAATCCCCCAGAAGAATCAGATACTTCGGTTCGGTAGGGTATTTTTCGATGTATTTGTTGATCTCCTCGTAGGCTTTCGTCTTTTCGTTGATTTGAGAATAGAGCTGAAATTTCTGCAAACTGATTTTCTCGTTGAGGCCAACAATATTTTCGAGTTTGTTCAAGGTTTCGATGGCCTTGCGCGGCGCCCCATCCTGGGAATAGGACTCGGCCAGATAAGGATAAACCTCCACCTTGGAAGGATCCAGTTTCACCAGCTTGTCAAATGCGGGGATAGCCTGCTTGTAATCTTTAGCCTCGAAGCAAAAATTGGCAAGAGCCAAGTTGTAGTAATAGTTCAGGCTGTCGTTGGCGACAGCCGATTTAAAATACCGGTAAGCAAGATCCTTCTTTTGCAGCAGGTTGTAATAATTCCCGAGTTCGTAGAGGACGCTTGCGTTGGTTGAGTCGAGCTGGTTGCAATACTTCAAGTAGTCGAAAGCCGCATCGTATTGCTGGGTAGATTTAGCACTGGCCGCTTCATAAAAATAATAGGTGAACAAGCGGCGTTCTTCGGAAGAAAGAGGGTCTGCCTTCACTATTTGCGGAAGCAGGATGGTTGGCTTGGGCTTTTTCGCCGCAAAAATATTCTGGGACAACATCACCAAGAATAACATTCCAAAAAGATACCTATGATTTGACCGAGAACATTTCCCCATATTGGCTTTTGTTTAGTTGTTTTGAAAATGAGCACTCATTCCTTTCCCGTATGTCCAAATCCACCTTCGCCCCGAACGGTATCACCCAGTTTTTCCACCGGAGTCCATTCCACAGTTTCGTGCTTGGCGATAACCATTTGGCAAATGCGCTCCCCGTCATTGATGGTGAAGTCCTCGGCGGAAAGATTGACCAAAATGACCCGTATTTCACCACGATAATCGGCGTCGATAGTTCCTGGCGTGTTCAACACAGTGATGCCGTGCTTGAACGCCAATCCGCTGCGAGGCCTGATCTGGGCCTCATACCCTTCGGGCAAAGCGATAAAAATGCCGGTGGGGACCAAAGTCCGCTCAAGCGGCTTCATCACGATGGGCTGATCGATATTCGCCCGGAGATCCATGCCTGCGGAAAGGGGCGTTGCATATTCGGGAAGCGGGTGGCGCGAGGTGTTGATTATTTCGAATGCCATAGAATGACTTGCTTGATTTTTGAGAAATTACAGTGAGCAAAAATATTTTTGTCGAACTTGATTTGAAATCAAGTCCAAGCTGCGAAATTATACAAATCTTCGCAAATTTGACCCTGTTTCGACAAATAATCAACTCATCAACACATATATTTTTTTGTGAAAAAGATATATGTTCGCAAAAAGCCACTTCTCATTAGAAACATTCTCAAGATTGGCCGGACATCACAATTAAGACCCACCAAACAATATGCTCCGCTTTTGATAAGCTGTAACACCTGCTACTTCCAAAAAGAGGGCAAGCACAGATCATTACAGGAATGAATGAAAAGCTGACGGGTACCGACACTGGACAATTCTACTTCTTCAAGTTTGACTTACCTGCGATAAAAGGCAAATATCTGTTTATAAACCAAATCACCGGGATGCAAAGCAGTATGCTTACAGCACTGAACAGCATATTCAACCCTATTTTCTGAGAAAAAACAGAAAGAGATAATCCCAAGACATAGATAACAATAGCTTTAATCACAGAAAACGTTTGAAGGTGAAACCCGCATATTACTAAGGTATTTGCACCCAAATAGCAGACGAGCTTATTCGATTTAAATAGATTGGACAGATATCTGCTCAAATGAATGATGAAGAATGCGCCGGCAATGCCCCCAGCGAAGAAGAGCAAAGGGTTGCCGTATATGTTTCTATGCATTGCTACTTTTCCGTTGAAATAAGCGACAAGCAACACGATCAGAGCCTCAACTATTACAATTATTATATTATTGACAGCAAGCGCCTTAGATTGTTTCAACAAATATCCAAATGCATAAAAAACAACAGCATACAAGGCTGTAGGAATAGTAAAAGGCAGAACATAGGGATTCAAAGCAGAATTAGCCCATGCAACAAATATCAGCAAAAGAATCCCAGCTATTATCATCCATACAAATCTATTTTTTCTCCTAAAAAGAATATAGAAAAACATTTCCACCACAAAAAGGCACATAAAAAACCAGATCGGGATATTATGAATCATTTTGACTGGATATCCCAACAAGGCATTCATAATCGGCTCGAACCATTCGACCACCGGCATGTTCAAGAATGCGACGGTTCAGTCGCCGACCGAGGATTCGACGTCGCAGTCGACGCGCGCGGGCCTTGTCGCCCAGTACAACAACGTCATCGCGCAGATCAAAACGACCTCGCAGGACGCTTCCTTCAACGGCGTCAACCTGCTCAACGGCGACCAGCTCAAGCTGGTGTTCAACGAGACCGGCAAGTCGACGCTGAACATCACCGGCATCAATCTCGATCCGGCGGGCCTCGGTCTGGGGACGTTGACCCAGGGCACCGACTTCATCGACAACGTCGCGACCAACAAGGTGCTCGACGCGCTGAATTTCGCGGGCAGCTTCCTGCGTTCGCAGGCATCGACCCTCGGCTCCAACTTGTCGATCGTGCAGATCCGCCAGGACTTTTCCAAGCAGCTCATCAACGTGCATCTACAATTAAGTCCTAAGAATCACGAGGTGACACGTCTTATTAATGAGTTTAATACTTTTTTAGAACAGAAAAAACTACTCTCCCACTACGGCATCAAACCGTATTATCCTCATTTTCCATTACACATTACATTATTCATGACCGACTTTCCCATGACTAATTCCCAATTAATCAAAGAACGTACTCAGAAACTAACCGCTCCTTGGCAAACAATCAAATTAACCGCGCAAGACTTCGTCGTGAGCCCTAAAGGCTATGTGATGCTCCGTCTAAAAAGCAATCCCACCATTGAACGTTTCGCTAATGATCTTGTTACAACACTGGCCCCCTTACGGGCACCAAACCCTTCTATTCCTTCCTGGGCGAAACCAGACCCAAAGCGTGTCGCCTTATGTAACCAATATGGAAGCCCCAATGTTTTTAGCTATTTTGACCCTCATCTTTCAATATTCTCCGCGGATCATTTGCACCCTAAACAACAAATGACACTTTATAACGAGTTACAACAGGCACTCAAGGAATTTACCCGCACCCATAACATAGATGTTGCCGTATATGGCGCAAGCATTGGTATCGGTCTTGCTGATGAATCAGGACAAATAACGCAAGAACTATGGTCTTTCAATCTAAACTCGCCTGCACGAGGATAGTGCACAACAAATAAAGGCGCGCCTATCACATGATTGCAAAGACGCCCCCCAACTTAAGCGGAATAGCTTTTACTAACAACTTCCTGTAAATCTCGCGAAAGATCCTGCTCCATAAGATATTTTAATTCCTGCTTCATCAAAGATTGTCTTGGCACATCATAACGTTGCCAGCGAGTAAACGGGCTTGCCATTCGTGCAGCAATTTGCGGATTAATTTTATCCAAAGTCAGTAATTGTTCACGTAGGAAACGATAACCGCTGCCATCAAGCGCATGGAAGTTTCGTGGATTGGCCATACAAAAAGCACCAATTAACGAACGCGCCTTATTGGGATTTTTAATACTAAAGGCAGGATGTTTCATGAGAAGATGCACCTCTTCCAGAACATTGGGCCGGTCACTGCTGGCTTGAATAGCAAACCATTTATCGAGCACTAAATCATTTTGTGCCCATTGTTGATAAAAATCATCAATGGCGGTACGACGCCTCAGAATGTCTTTGCTGTTCACCAAACAGGAAAAACTAGCAATCTGGTCGGTCATCGTTCGCGCTGAGACAAACTGTTGTCGACACATATCTATAGCTTGTGCCTCATTTGCTTTCATCATATAACCAAGGCATAAATTTCTTAACTTTCGGCGTCCATAAGCAAAACCGTTCATTGAATGATCTTCAGTTTCCCACAGTTGCTGATATATGCGCTGCAAATGTTCATATAATTCTTGTCCCATTAATGTCCGGAAATGAGTACGCACCTCTTCAACAGCGGCAACATCGATGGCGTGCAACGGAGCACTTATCTCTTCAAAGCCAGGAGGACACAAAAGCTCTGCCCGTAAGTCCATATCTAAACGGTTATCATTTAGCACATAATCGAATGCGTCTTTTAACGTCTCCGGTAAAATCCAATTAGCTTTTGGCTCTTGGAGCCACTGATGCACTGTATTCAGCACCAGACGTTGCGCTGCATCCCACTTAGCATAACCATCCTGCTCATGCTTCAGTAGAAAAATTAAATCATCAGAAGATTGCGGGAATTGCAGTTTAATCGGTGCTGAAAACTCGCGTAACAGAGAGACGACTGGCTTTTCACCCAGATTAGGAAATTCAAAATCTTTTTGTTCTTCTTGCAACTCCAACAAAGTATCAGCTGGAACTAAATTTTGCCCCTGAGTA
>MKRS01000435.1 GCA_001897035.1 Bacteroidales bacterium 45-6 | reverse complement strand
CTCCCCGTCGTCGTTTGCGCGGAATTGCTCGGCTTGCGCTCCAATCATGTATGCCCAGCACACATGGCGGGCATCGTAAAACTCTTTTCGGCATTCATCCACAATGGATTTTACTTCCTCTGGCGATTCCACCGGATATGCGAAAGCCAGGAATTTGCTTCGTTTCTCTGACGTTTGCCCTTCCGATTTGGCCTTGATGGTTTTGTAAGTGTCGGTCATTCTTTAGCGGTGGCTGGTAAACAAGTGAAGAAGTGAACAAGTAAGGAAGTGAGTGGGTTTTGCTGCCCGAACATCATCTCTTTATTTCTTCGCATATTTTTCGATCAGCAGTTCCTGGAGTTCTTCGGGCGAAATGTTGGCACGGATGTTTCCTGAATGGGCGAAGGAGATTTTGCCTCGCTCTTCGGAGATGATTATCACTTTGGCGTCTGTCTCTTGCGAAATGCCTAAGCCAGCGCGGTGGCGGAGTCCAAAGTGCTTCGGAATGTCCTGGTTTTGCGAAATGGGGAGGATACAGCCCGCACATTTGACTCTTCCGCTCGAAATGATCATCGCTCCATCGTGAAGGGGGCTGTTCTTGAAAAAAATATTTTCGATGAGGAGGGTGTTGATTTCCGCATTTATCAATTCGCCGGTTTGTTCGTATCGGTTGAGGCGAACGTCTTGCTCGATGACGATCAGCGCGCCCGTCTTCGATTTGGCCATATTCATGCAGGCCAGAACAATCGGGGTGTACTGCGACTCTTGCGATTGGCTCCGTTTGATGGTGAAAAGCCGTTGAAGTACCCGGAAGGCCCTGTAGGAGCCAAGCGACATGAGGAATCTCCGTATGTCGTCCTGAAAAAGGATTATCAGCACAAAAAAGCCGATATTCATCATCGTGTCCAAGATGGCGCCGAGCAGGCGCATCTGGAAAACGTGCGAAACCAAGATCCACAACACAATGAAAGCCAGCACTCCATTGAAGATGGTAGATGTTCCCGAACGTTTCATAATCAGGTAAGCCTGATACATGAAAAATGCTACCAAAATAATGTCAACGATGTCTTTTATGCCAAAATTCTCTAACATGCTCTAAGCTTTGAGTTTGGGTTTTTAAGTAATGGGTTCCGAGAGTTGGAGCTTTCGAAACAGCTTGATAGTTTCCACGGCCTCTTTCACATCGTGCACCCGCAAGATGGAAGCTCCGTGTTGCAGGGCATACATGTTGAGGGCCGTTGTTGCGTTCAAGCTTTCCTGAGGGGTGGTTTCCAAAAAATGATAGATCATCGATTTGCGTGAAATACCCACCAGCAATGGAAGCCCAAATATATGGAAATTTCTTAATTGCGCCATCAATTCATAGTTTTGATTCAATGTTTTGCTGAATCCAAAGCCTGGGTCGATCAGGATGTCGTTCAGTCCAAGCAGTTTCAAGGTTTCTATTTTTTTTGAAAAGTAGAAAAATATGTCCTGCGTGAGATGCTTGTAGTGAGTCTCCTGAGTCATTGTTTGCGGAGTCCCTTTCATGTGCATGAGGATGTAGGGAACTTTCAGTTGGGCAACTGTCCCGAACATGTCCTCATCCATTTGTCCGCCCGAGATGTCGTTGACGATGCCCACCCCAAATTCTTCCACACACATTTTCGCAACTTGTGAATAAAAGGTGTCTATCGAGAAAAGGGCTTTCGGAAATTCTTTCGTTAGTGTAGGGAGCACTTTCCTCAACCGTTCCGATTCTTCTTCAACCGAGATCAACGGCGATTTGGGGTTGGAGGATTGTGCTCCGATATCGATGATGGACGCTCCTTGGGCAATCATCTTGCCTACGTGTTCCACCGCTTCTATTTCGGATTGCTTTCTGCTTTTGTCAAAGAAGGAGTCGGGAGTGATATTCGCAATTCCCATCACCAGTGGTTGCGACAAGTCGAGCAGTTCCCCGCGGATATTGATCGTTTTCGTCTGTTCCATCAGCTTAACTCGATGATTTGTTCTTCGAACAACGTGATTTTCTCCAAGCCTTTGCCGGTCACCAAGTAGGTGTTTTCCACTCCGACAGCTCCGACACCCGGCAACACGAATTTGGGTTCCAAAGCAAACACTGTGTTTTCGACGAGTAATTCTTTGGAACGCGGTGTCAGCACGGGTGGTTCGTTGATTTCGAGCCCGAGGCCGTGGCCGATGAATTTTGCCTGCTGCGTGGTTCCCATGAAATAATCGGACAATCCTTCTTCCTTCACAATATGCAAGGCGAGGTTGTACAACTCGGCGCAGGGATATTCCGGATGGAACACTTCCATCGTCTTTTCATGAATGCTGATCGACACTTGATGTGCCTTGTAAGCCAATTCGGTAGTCTTTCCGGCTGAGAAAACCCGTGTCATATCGGTCATCCAGGGACTGTAATTTCCGGCCATGTCCACCATGATGGTTTGACCGGGTTGTATCCGCGAGCCATTTGCCCCCAAGGGGACGGTTGGCGAAATGCCGGCTCCTCCCAGTGCGAAGTCGAACGGTGAAGGAGCTTGTGCGTTGTCTCCCACCAGGAGGCTGCCCATGAAAATCTCCATGTTGTCGCCGTAGCCGCGGAAAGTGCCAACAGAGCCGTGGAGGCGCATCAACTTTTCTATCTCTACCTGCAATTCGATGTCGGTCATCCCTTTGCGATACACTTCCGGGATCTTGGAATACACCAGTTCGTGCTGGCGGGCGCATTGCTTCACTTGCGCTATTTCGTAATTTGTCTTCACGCTCCTTATTTTGCGCATCCACACCGATGCGTTTTGCGCTTGGGCGAGATCGAGAATGGACAGAAGGCGCACAATTTGGTTGTAAGGGATCGAATCAGTTTCAAGTAAGACGCTTTTTGGCAATGCAATGCCCCTATCCTTCAATATCTCCGTGATTTGCTCCGGCTTTCGGATATACACCGCATTATCGATCGGGGTGCTTTGTGGTGACTTGATGAAATGGATCGGTTGCCCGGTTGCAGGCAGGTAGTAATATCCGGTGTATATGATTCCCGACATGTAAAAGACATTGACGTTCGTCGCAAGCAGGCAGGCTTCCACGCCTTGCAGTTGCATAGCCTCTTGAAGGCGGCGTTGGCGGATCAGCAAATCTTCTTTAAGCTCTTGGCTAAGTTGCATTTGTATTCTTGTTTTAAAGTTTCGATCGATAGCACAAAAATAAGCATAAATACACCTTCTTCCTACTCGGCTAGCCCGCTAAATCTCATAAAATGCAAAAAAGATTGCCGCATCCGACAATCTTTTTTCTATGAAAAAGCTGCACCTGTGAAATCTGTGAAACTCCGTATGACAGGATTTGAGTGCTTCAGCCCCTTTGTAATTCGCCGTGTTCCCGAAGAACTCTCCCGAAGGAGGCGACCCGCCATTAGAGCTAAAAACTTGTCTCGGAATTGTGCGTTATTTGATGAGTTTCGCAATTGACAAGTGCAGCTGTATCGTATATTTCATCTACCGTTTATCATATTTCAAAAATAGGATTTTATTTCTACACTTCCAAATTTTTCAGGATATTTTTTTTGCTTTATTTGGCTTGCAGCCTGAACATCCTGTGCAAAATGGCTGGTTGCTTTCGCTTTTGGAGGCGAAGAGCTTATAAATATTGTATATTAACTTGCTGATTATAGCTATACCAATAATAGCTACTACGATATTTTGCCACATACTATTTTGATTTGAAAATCTGCTGGCTGCTCGGCTCAGCCATTTATCCACTTACCTGTGCCGATTTCACCTTCTTCCTAAAATATATCCAAATTTGCAATTCGCCAATCCTCAATCGTCATAAATTAAACAGTTTTTCTGTCTTTAAAGTTTATCCCGATCTCAGAAAAATAGTTTTCCAATCTGATAGGCCGAAAATGCCACGATCCATGCCAAGGTGGTGGAATAGAAAATACTGAACAATCCCCATTTCCACGAACCAGACTCCTCCTTGATGGCAATAATGGTGGCGATGCACGGAAAATAGATCAGCACGAACAGCAGCAGCGCAATGACTGTGACTGGCGTGAAAGTTTTGGAGCCGTCTGCCTGCACATCGTTCAGCAGGCGGTCTTGGAGCGAACTTTCGGCGTTTTCCTCCCCGGTATATAGTACGCTGAGAGTGCTCACTGCTATTTCTTTGGCAGGCATAGCCGAAAGCAAGCTGACGCTGATTTTCCAATCGAAGCCTAAAGGCTTCATGACGGGTTCAATGAATTGGCCGATGGTTCCGATGAAGGAGTTTGCTTGATGGTATTTTTTGCGCTCCTTGTTGATTTCTGCGGTTTGAATTTCTTTTTCTTCCCCGGATATTGTTTTCTGCTTATATGCTTGTTCCACTTTTGAGATTTGCCGGTCGTAAACGGTGTTTTGCTTTTTCTGCAAGGGGAAATATCCTAAAAACCATACGATGATGGAGGCCGTAAGGATGATTCCACCCATTTTCCGCAGGTATTGTTGCGATTTCTGCCACATGTGTATTCCTACCGATTTGGCTGTTGGAATGCGGTAGGGCGGGAGCTCCATCACGAAGGGGCTGTCTTCCCCTTTGAAAAGGAACTGCTTAAACAAGCGGGCGGAAACTACTGCCAGGAAGATCCCGGTGAAGTAGAGGCCAAACAGAACCAGGCCGGCATGTTCCTTGAAAAAAGCTCCTGCAAAAAGAAGGTAAACCGGCAAACGGGCGCTGCACGACATGAAGGGGTTGATGAGCATGGTTATCATCCGGCTGTTACGGCTTTCGATGGTGCGGGTGGCCATGACAGCTGGTACGTTGCAGCCGAAGCCCATCACCAGCGGGATGAACGACTTGCCGTGAAGTCCCATCTTGTGCATCACCCGGTCCATGATGAAGGCTGCCCGGGCCATGTAGCCCGAATCTTCCATGAAGGAAATGAAGCCATAGAGGATGAGGATGTTGGGCAGGAAAACGATGACGCCACCCACGCCGCCGATGATGCCGTCGGTGAGCAGGTCTTTCAACATGCCGTTGGGCATGTAGTTCTTCAGCCACTCCCCGAGCGAGGCTACTCCTGCGTCGATCCAACTCATCGGGTAGGCTCCAAGGCGGAAGGTGCATTCGAACATGATCCACATGAAAAGAATAAACAGCGGGAAACCAATGTATTGATTGGTGACGAATTTGTCCAATACTTGGGTGAGCTTGAAGGGATCGTTGTCCTTGTCTTTTTCCTTATAGGTTTCGGCAAGGCCTCCTGCTATGTATCCGTAGCGGGCATTCGTGAATGAAGATTCGGAATCTTCCTGTAAGATTTTCTCGATGTTTGCGACAAGCGAATCCCGCAGCAGGAGCAACTTCTCACCGCTTGGGTATGTTCTGACATGGTTTTCTATGTCAGCGTCTTTTTCCAGAAGCTTGATGGCGATGTAACGTTGGGGAAATTGATCTTCGGTGAACCCGTATTTGTCCATCGTGATGCGCAGGCGGCTGATGGCATTCTCGATGGTGTTGCCATAGTAGATGTTTACCAGCTTCACTTTTTCGGAATGGTTTTCGTACTTTTCCACGATGGTGTCGAACAATTGCTCGATGCCTTCTCCCGAACGGGAATTTGTGGGTACGATGGGTACCCCAATCATTTTGGAAAGCATCTTGTAGTCGAAGGCATTTCCGCTGCGCTGCAATTCGTCGTACATGTTGAGGGCCACCACGAATTGGGCTTGCATGTCGATCAGCTCGGTAGTCAGGTATAGGTTGCGCTCCAGGTTGGAGGCCGCGACCACATTGATAATCACATCGGGCTTTTCGTTCACAATATGCTTGCGGACATATAGCTCTTCGGGTGTGTAGGCCGAAATGGAATAGGTGCCGGGCAAGTCCACGATGGTGATTTGGTAGCCTCTGTGCTTGAAAAAACCTTCTTTGGAATTTACCGTCACGCCGCTATAATTTCCCACGTGTTCGTGCGAGCCGGATGCGAAGTTGAAAAGGGATGTTTTGCCTGCGTTCGGATTTCCTACAAGGGCAACAGTTATTTTTTTCGAGTCGTCGTCGGGATGGTACTGGTGGTCGTTGGAAGTTTCGTCCACTGTGCGGTTGATGAATGCTTCGTGAGGGTCGGATCCAGAATCCAGCCCTGCGTTGTTGTCTTGGGCCACTTCCACCAAGGCGGCTTCGTTCCGCCTGAGCGAAACTTCATAGTCCATGATTTTGTATTTGATGGGATCTTTCAAGGGGGCATTCAGTATTACTGTGATTGATTTTCCCTTGATAAATCCCATTTCCAGAATCCGCTTGCGAAATGCGCCACTGCCGTTTACTTTGACAATTACCCCTTTTTCGCCATTCTGAAGTTCGGAAAGAAGCATCTTTTATTCCTTTATAACTGAATTGAGCACACTAACTATCCACAAAGGTAACTTTTTTCTTCGTGGATAAAGTGTTCCTGTCGCAATATTTATTTAAACCGGTTATAAATTGTGCGGTCAGAATTGTGCTTTGGCAGAGTTTGGCTTTACGAAAAACCGGCCTACAGTCCCGCTTTCTTGGCCTCGTCCCAATATTGGTCTAACGCCTCCAAATCCAGATCTTTTATCCGTTTTCCTTCTTTATTCACCTCTTGCTCCATGTAGTTGAACCGCCGGATGAATTTTTGGTTCGTTCTTTCCAAGGCGTTGTCGGGGTCGATTCCATATAGCCGGGCAGCATTCACGAGGCTGAAGAACAGGTCTCCAAATTCGGCTTCCATCTTCTCCTGGTTGTGGTTGCTGATTTCGGCTTCCAACTCGCCAAATTCTTCCTTCACCTTTGCCCACACGTCTTCCTTTTTGTTCCAGTCGAATCCCGAATTGCGGGCTTTATCCTGTATCCGGTGTGCTTTTGGCAGGGCGGGCAAAGAGTTCGGTACACCTTCCAGCACGGTTTTGTTGCCGCCTTTTTCCTTGAGTTTGATTTGCTCCCACGAATGTTCTACCTCTTTTGCCGAATTTGCCGATTCTTCTCCAAACACATGTGGGTGGCGGAATACGAGCTTGTTGCAAAGGGCATGGCACACATCGGCGATGTCGAAGGCCTGTTTTTCGCTGCCTATTTTTGAATAGAAACCCACATGGAGCAGCACGTCGCCCAGCTCTTTCTTGATCTCGTTGTTGTCGTTTTTGATGATTGCTTCGCACAACTCATACACTTCCTCTATCGTGTTGGTGCGGAGGCTTTCGTTGGTCTGGGCGGCATCCCAGGGGCATTTCACCCTCAGTTCGTCCATGATGTCGAGAAGCTGGGCGAATGCCTCCATTTTTTCTTGTCTTGTATGCATCTTTACCTTAAAATTTCTTTGAAAAAATACCCTTGTGGATTTAGCAAAGCCTCGGTTCTTCGAGCCTTTGCGGCAGAAACCGCAGTTCCTGCTCTCGCAAAATTAGCACAAAGGCAGGTTTATTTTTCATTTTGAAGCAGAAAGTTTGCCCGATCAAGGGCAATATGGATGTTGGCGCAGATGTTCTCTTCTCCCAGCAAGCTCTCGAAGTGTGCTTTTTCGAGAGTGTTCTTCACTTTTATGTTCACTCCTGAAAGGATGATTTGGGTCTTTTCCTTTTTCGATTTTTTGCATAATGTTTCCAGATTGTGAAGTCCCGTGGAGTCTATGAACGGCACGTGCCGCATCCGGATGATCCTGATCTTCGGCCTGTCGCCTAATTGGCGCATCTCCTCGTCAAACTTGTTGGCGATCCCGAAAAAGAAAGGGCCGTTGATCTCATACACTTCCACCCCTTGAGGAATGTCGAGAATTTCGTCCTCATGCACTATTTCCGAGTCGTGCGAGAGGTCTATTCTTTCTTTCTCCACCGAGATGTGGGTCACATCGGTCATCCGCTTCATGAAGACGAAAATGGCAAGCACGAGTCCTATTTCTATGGCGATTGTCAAGTCGAAAATCACGGTCAGCAGGAAGGTGGTGAGCAGCACGGCGGAATCTGACTTTGCGCCACGCATGACGCCTAAGAAGTTGCGCCATTCGCTCATGTTGTATGCCACAATCACTAATACTCCCGCCAAACACGACATGGGGATCAGTTTCGTGAGGTTGCCCAAGAACAACAAGATCAGGAGTAGAACGATTGCGTGGATGATGCCTGCCACTGGGGTTTTCCCGCCGTTGTTGATGTTCGTCATGGTGCGGGCGATAGCTCCCGTGGCGGGAATTCCGCCGAAAAACGGGGAGGCGATGTTGGCCACTCCCTGTGCGATTAATTCTGTGTTCGACCGGTGCTTCTTGCCAGTCACCCCATC
>MKRS01000434.1 GCA_001897035.1 Bacteroidales bacterium 45-6 | reverse complement strand
AACTTGTATCTTATTGAAAATGCATTCATTGAAATTAACACGTCGACCACCTGTAACTAATGACAAATGCTCGACATTGAAACAAATGAGGTTGGTAAGTGAGACTAAAGAGTTTTCTATGAAACAGGATACAAAAAAAGGAATTTGCTTAGATCAATCGAACAGGACAAGTCGTAAGTTTACCATCGTTTCATCATAAAAGTCGTCAACGAGATCGTCGTTATGCACGTGATGTTGTTACACAGAGTGTTGTCGAGTATCCACAAGAAAAACTTTTCCCTTTATTAAAAAATGACAATATTTGCATATTAAGACTTTACGGTTCACCGAAACCAAAACGTGGTTTTCGCGGTCAATCAGTTAGTCCAACTAATAAACGGCATTCATCTCATCATCAATCACGTACTAGTCCGTCGTCACCAAGATCATCGACACGACGATCGACAATAGTTTCATCTCGAACAACGAAGTCATTAACAGAAATCAAAAACTTATTCAATATCTTTTTGTTTTAGAACGAAAACTGATAATCCTTCCGATTCACGTCCTCCATCATTTCCACAACGTGTATGTAGAAATCTGTTAATAAATTGATTTTGTTGAAAATTTTCATTTGACTTTACAGCTTAGAGCTGATCATATTACGTTACAACGAGATTATCACTCAATGGTAAATATTCCACAGGTAAATCGAAAAGAATTGATTCGTATAAAAATGTAAATACTAAAACTAGACATTTTCGGTTTTGTCAATTGGTGAAGATAAACAATATTCTTCTCAAATAATTATGACTTATCAATCGGCTGCTGTTATATCCGAGGATTCGTTATATGTGAAACGAGATGAAATAACTATTTTTCAAGAAACACATACGGGTCGAAAATTTGTTGTGTTCAAAGCATTTCTCAAACCTGGTGGTAAGAAAGACTATCGAATTGGATTTTTTAAAATCGTTTTTTCTTTCTTTCTCAGATAATTTTTCTTTTAAATCTCAACGAACAATCAACGATCGATTTCAGTTGACTATCTGTATTAATGATTTAGTCGATAGTTGCGTATCATCGTGTTGTGAATTTCCATATCAGCATGGATTCCGAATCGGAGGAGATAATGGACTATTTCGAATAGAGAGTATCGATCGTGTTCAACCGTGTCAAAAGTAAATTCAAAATCAAGTGTTGAACCTTATTTACTCCCGCCATTCCCTTCTATTCCGGCAAAGCAACCTTTAAATAGTGTTGAAATGGGCGACTGGAAAACATTTCCCGAAATCAAACTTGACATTCCTATCGCTCCCGGTCCATTTGAGCCTACTTGGGAATCTATTGAAAAAAACTATCCAGGCGAGCCCAAATGGTTGCGCGAGGCTAAATTTGGTATCTGGGTACATTTTGGTCCGCAGTCCGCTGGTGAAAGTGGCGACTGGTATGCACGAAACCTGTATAAAGAAGAGAAAATTGCATATAAAAATCATTTGAAAAAATATGGTCACCCCTCACAGGTAGGTTACAAAGAGGTTTTGCGTGAGTGGAACCCGACCAAACTTGATCCGGAAAAACTTACCAAAATATATCAAGAAGCAGGTGCTCGTTTTCTGATGATACAAGGTGTGCACCACGACAACTACGACTTGTGGAATTCAAAATATCAGCCTTGGAATTCGGTCAATATTGGTCCGAAACGAGATTTGATTGGTGAATGGGCAAAAGCCTGTCATGCCAACGGAATGCACTATGGGGTTACTTTCCACCACGAATACACATGGTGGTGGTGGCAAACTGCTTTTGGTGCTGATAAACAAGGAGACAAAACCGGAGTGCCTTACGATGGGAACCTGACACTTGCCGATGGCAAAGGGAAATGGTGGGAAGGCTACGACCCTCGGTTGCTTTACGGCATTGATCTGCGCGAGTACAAGGGGGTGGAGGAGAACGCTCATCAAGATTGGTCGCCAGCTCCGGCAGGGATTTTTACGAACCATCTGGATTATGCAAAATGGTACACCACCCAGTGGGCATTGCGGATGATGGATGTAGTGGAGCATTATGACCCCGATTTTATTTATACAGATGGAACTGTCCAGGGGCCGTTCACTGGCAATGGTACGGGTACTGGGGTTAAGGCAGATGCGATGCAACGTGTTATTGCCGATTATTACAACCGCACTATCGCAAAACGTGGCCAAGTGAATACTTTCAGCATTGTTAAATTCAGGAAAAAAACCAATGGTACAGTCAATACTGAAGAACATGGCCTACCAGCGGATATAAAAACGGATCAGCCATGGATAGGTGAAACCCCGGTAGGCGACTGGTTTTATGCTCCCAATTTCACTTACGATTCGGGAATGATGATTCGTTATCTTATTGAAGCCATTGCACGCGATGGCAACGTGGCTATTAATATCGCTATGTTGCCCGATGGTTCTTTGGATGAAGGAAGTTTGAAGATGTTAAGAGAAGTGGGCGCCTGGATGCGTCGAAATGGTGAAGCCGTGTATGGCAGTCATGCGTGGAAAATTCCGGGTGAAGGAGAATTAGTGGATGGCAAGTTAAAAAAACTTCCTGGTGGAGCATTGAATCGCAGACAAGCTGATTTTAAATACGATGCCCAGGATATACGGTTTACCCTTGGCAAAAATGGTGCGATATATGCATTTTGTATGAATGTGCCGGCTTCAGGGGCAACAATCAAAATTAAATCGTTGGGAACAAGTGCCAAGTACCTCGACAAAAACATCAAGTCGGTAAAACTGCTTGGGTATAAGGGCGACTTAAAATGGAAAGATGAAGCTGATGGGCTGGCTATTACATGTCCACTTAAAATGCCGTATGCTACTTCTGTCGTCTTTAAAATTGATTAGAGCATAAATATTCTGTTTATCAGAAAGAATGGCATATCTTATTTTGACTGTTGGAAATTTTTAGTGAAATAAACCATTATATCAATCATCATGCGGCGTTGCCTAAGGGCGAACCTTGTTTCTATGCCGCCTAATTTTAAAAATTAATTGCATGAAAAAAATCAGTAAAATTCTGTCACTGTTTGTGCTTTTTGCCGTGAGCGCCCAAGCACAGCTCTATCAGAAGACAAATTTGGGCGTCAAAGCCAAGATCAACTCTACTGACATTGAAGTCCAGTTTTTTAGCCCTTCCACGGTGCGGGTTCTGAAATCTCCCGAAGGAAAGTCATTTACGAAGGAAAGCCTATCGGTGATTAAAAAACCGCAAGCTGTTAAGTTTGCCGTAAATCAGCAGGGAGATGTCTTGACGCTGAAAAGCGACAAGATGAAAGTGGGCATTGACCTCAAATCGGGCAAAATATCTTATTCTACATCAGCAGGAACACCGCTTTTGACAGAAAAGGAAGCGGGTGCAACTTTCACCGACTTCAACGACGCAGGGTCTAAAACCTACACCGTCAACCAGTCGTTCTCGCTGGATAAGGAGGAGGCTATTTATGGTTTGGGCCAGCAGCAGCGAGGAAAACTATCGTTGCGTAACGCCAAACTCAATATGGTTCAAGGAAATACCGACGACTATGTCCCTTTCCTCGTGTCAACAAAGGGTTACGGGTTGTTTTGGGACAACTATTCTCCAACAGTATTCGAGGATACACCCCAAGGAATGGTTTTCAAATCGGATGTAGGCGACTGCATCGATTATTATTTGATGGTTGGAGGAAACATGGACGGATCCATTGCGTGCATGCGCGACCTGACCGGGCAAGCTCCGATGTTCCCATTGTGGACTTTCGGATTCTGGCAAAGCAAGGAACGCTACAAGAGCCAAAACGAATTGGTGGGCGTGGTGAATAAATACCGCGAACTGGGTGTGCCGCTCGATGGTATCATCCAGGACTGGCAATATTGGGGCAGTAATTATCTGTGGAACGCAATGGAATTTCTCAACACGGAGTTTCCAAACCCCAAAAAAATGGTGAACGACATCCATTCGCAAAATGCCCACCTGATTATCTCCATCTGGTCGTCGTTTGGTCCGCAAACCAAGCAGTACCGCGAGATGAAGCCCAAGGGCATGTTGCTCGACTTCGGCACATGGCCGCAATCGGGAGTGGAATCATGGCCGCCCAACAGGGACTATCCTTCGGGAGTGGAGCCTTATGACCCTTACAATCCGGAAGCACGCGATATTTATTGGAAACATCTCAACAAAGGGCTTTTCTCGGTGGGCATCGATGGCTGGTGGATGGATTCTACCGAACCCGACCACATGGACTTCAAGCCTTCCGATTTCGACCTGAAAACGTATCTCGGCTCGTTCCGCAAAGTGCGCAACGCTTTCCCGCTGATGGCGGTGGGCGGTGTGTCGCAACACCAGCGTGCCACCAGCTCGGACAAACGGGTGTTTATCCTTACCCGTTCGGCTTTTGCCGGACAACAACGCTATGGGGCCAATACCTGGTCGGGCGATGTGAACTCTTCCTGGCAATCGTTCCGCAACCAGATTCCTGCCGGACTAAATTTCTCGATGAGTGCCATCCCTTACTGGAATACCGATATTGGCGGATTCTTCGCCGGAAGCTATAACAGAAGCGGGAGCGAAGGAAGCGGAGCTAAAAATCCGGCTTTCCAGGAACTGTATGTGAGATGGCTCCAGTTTGGAGCATTCACTCCGATGATGCGTTCGCACGGGACGGATGTTCCCCGCGAAATTTACAACTTCGGCAAAAAAGGGGAGCCGATCTACGATGCGATAGAAAAATCGATCAACCTGCGCTACTCCTTCCTGCCTTATATCTATTCAGCCGCTTGGGACATCACAAATCGCCAGTCTTCCATGATGCGCGCTTTGGTGATGGATTTCAACGACAAGAAGGTGGTGGATATGAACGACGAGTATATGTTTGGCAAATCTATTCTGGTAGCACCGATAGTTAATGCTCAATATACGCCGGAAATTCAGGTAAAAACCGATGAAAATTCGGGTTGGAACAAGGACACGAATAAAGACGGAAAGGTAGCTGCTGTAGATTTCACCCAAGTCAAATCGTCGAAGGCTTATCTGCCTGCCGGAACTACCTGGTTCGATTTCTGGACAAATCAAAAATACGATGGCGGGCAGGAAGTGACGCTTGCTACTACCATCGACAAGATTCCGTTGTTTATCAAGGCGGGAAGCATTCTTCCATTGGGACCCAACGTGCAATTTGCTACCGAGAAAAAGTGGGACAAGCTGGAAATCCGTGTCTATGAAGGAGCTAACGGCGAGTTTTCCTTGTACGAAGATGAAAACGACAACTACAACTACGAAAAGGGTGTCTATTCCACCATTGACTTCAAATGGGACGACAAGGCAAAAACCCTCACCATCGCCGATCGGAAGGGAACCTTCCCCGGGATGTTGACCGAAAGGACATTCCATGTGGTGAAAATCGCTGCGAATGGAAACAAGATAGAAAAAGATGTTGTGTATAAGGGTAAGAAAGTATCGCTTAAATAAATAGCCTGATTTACAAGGTTTGCTATATTCTCAGTCTCGTTGCAGGCATTGACGCTGGCAACGAGACTTGAATGATATACATTATTATTAAGTAAATGCAAAAGTAAATTGTCGTATTTTTAAACGCAAAGTATAGCCTTTAGCTATTAGCCGATAGCTTTTAGAAAAGGCTAATGGCTAAAAGCTATTGGCTTCAGCTTATACATTTCACAACAATAAATCATTCTTATTACTTAAATAGATAGTACATGAACAAGAAGTTGAAAGTTGCGTTTGTCTTCCTGGCTTTGTTTTCGGGTTTCCATGGAAATGCCCGCAACCCGATCATACAAACCAAATATACGGCCGACCCTGCACCGATGGTTCACAACGACACCGTGTTTCTTTATACAAGCCACGATGAGGACAATGCCGAAGGTTTTTTGATGCAGAACTGGTTGCTTTATACCTCTACCGATATGGTTAACTGGACAGATCGCGGACAGATTGCCTCCCTGCACGATTTCAAATGGGCGGACAAATCCATTTCGGGATGGGGCGGTTTTGACAACGGTGCATGGGCGCCGCAATGTATCGAAAGGGACGGGAAATTCTACCTGTATTGTCCTGTTCAGGGGAGAGGAATTGGAGTTTTGGTAGCCAACAATCCTTACGGCCCGTTCACCGACCCGATTGGAAAACCGCTGATCGGTGCCAATTTTGACAGCATAGACCCCACCGTCTTCATCGACAGCGACGGGCAGGCTTACCTTTACTGGGGAAATCCGAATCTCTGGTATGTGAAACTCAACAGAGACATGATTTCCTTCCACGGCGAACCGATCAAAGACCCTTCGGTTGCCAAAGTGAAAGACCAGCCCGATCCTTTTCATTACCAGGAAGGCCCATGGGCGTACAAGCGAAACGGCAAATATTACATGGCCTATGCCTCCACTTGCTGTCCCGAAGGAATAGGCTACGCCATGAGCGATTCGCCGACCGGCCCCTGGCAATACAAAGGGAGCATCATGGACGGAGACCCTCGCTCGAGCGGAAACCATCCGGGAATCATCGACTACAAAGGCGGCACTTATGTGTTTGGCTTCAATTATGCTCTTTTGAAGCAAACCATGTCCAAGCACTCGGAACGCCGTTCGGTGTGTGTGGAGAAGCTCACTTTCAACCCTGACGGCACCATCCGGAAGCTTCCTTTCTGGACAGCCGAAAGTGGTGCGAAACAATTGGGAACGTTGGATCCGTATGCCCGTGTTGAGGCCGAAACGATGGCCTTCAGCGAAGGTGTCAAAACTCAAAAGTCAACAGTTTGGGAACGGGACAACATCTGGAACAGGGGAAAGAAGATGGGTGAGATGGTCTTCGTATCCTCCATTCACAACGGCGATTACATCATGGTGCAAGGTGCTGATTTCTCGAAAGGCAGTTCTGCTGTCGATTTGCGGATCGCATCCTTATCGGGAGGAACCATCGAACTCCGGTTAGACAAAAAAGACGGCCCGGTTGTAGCTACTGCTCAAATAACCACTTCGGGTGAGGGGGATGTTTGGAAAACAATCACCGCAACCGTCCAAAACATCAGCGGGGTTCACGACTTATATTTTGTATTCAAGGGAGAAAAAGACCTCTTCCTTTTCGACTGGTGGCAATTCAAATCTAAATAACATTATCGTCCAATATTGATATGAGAAAATTCTTATTTTGTACGCTGCTTCTGGCAATGGCTGTGAGCAGCTCGGCTCAAAAAAAACAGACAAATTACCACAAATGGGCCGTAACTCCACCACTTGGATGGAACAGTTGGGATTGCTTCGGAACGACCGTTACCGAGCAACAAATCAAGGAGCAGGCCGATGCCATGGCGAAACATCTTTTGCCAAGCGGCTACAAGTACTTAACTGTGGACATTCAGTGGTACGAACCGGAAGCTAAAGGACATGCCTACGATCCGAAAGCCACACTCACGATGGACGAATACGGACGATTGACTCCGGGCTTGAAGAAATTCCCTTCGGCTGCCAATGGCGTAGGTTTCAAGATCCTCGCCGATTATGTGCATTCCAAAGGCTTGAAGTTTGGTATTCATATCATGCGCGGCATTCCCCGTCAGGCAGTGGAAAAGAATACGCCTGTGCTGGGAACTACGGTCAAAGCTCAGGATGTTGCCGTTAAAAGCTCTACTTGTGCCTGGAATCCTGATATGTACGGTGTGGATGCTACCAAGCCTGAAGGTCAGGCCTACTACAATTCCATCGTGCAGATGTATGCAGACTGGGGTGTCGATCTGATTAAGTGCGACGACATTTCGCGTCCTTACGATAACGTGCAGAAGGCTGAAATAGAGGCTCTTCGCAAGGCAATCGACAAAACCGGCCGACCCATCATCTTGAGCTTGTCGCCGGGAGCAACTCCCGTGAAAATGGGCGAACACGTGATGAATCACGCCAACATGTGGCGTATCACCGACGATTTTTGGGATCGCTGGGGCTTGCTGCTGGCTATGTTCGAACGATTGGATGCTTGGACTCCCTTCCGTGGGCCGGGTCATTTCCCCGACGCCGACATGCTTCCAATCGGCATTGTTGAATTCAAGCGGCCAACTAATTTTACTAAAAACGAGCAATTTACGCTGATGAGTCTTTGGGCTATCGGACGTTCTCCGCTTATTTTTGGCGGCGACATGACCAAACTCGATGATTTCACCAAAGAGATGCTGACCAATCCCGAAATGTTGAAAGTGAATCAGCATAGCACCAACAACCGTCAGGTGTCGCGCGACAAAAACCTTGTT
>MKRS01000433.1 GCA_001897035.1 Bacteroidales bacterium 45-6 | reverse complement strand
ATGGTTTTGCCGTCGCGGGTAACGAGACCAAACCAGTCAGTACCGCGCCCTACGTTGTTGATGGCATTTTGTGTATATAATTTCCTGAAAGGGCCGTTTACGGGATTAGCTTCTGCTTCTTCTTGCGTACGGTTGCCATAAGGATATACATTATTATCAAACTGCCACTGCTCCCATGCGGCTTCATTACGCACCTGCATCCATTCATTCAGCGGAAGCACGTCAAAAGGGTTATTATATTTCTGGAAGGAGAAATCATTGGAATATTGCACTTTTAATGCGCCTTCGCTTCCCCGTTTGGTGGTAATGAGGATCACCCCGTTGGCAGCTCTCGATCCATAGATAGATGTAGCGCTGGCATCTTTTAAGACCTCCACGGATTCAATATCGTTGGGGTTAAAAGAATTGAGAATGCTTTGTGTACCTGCATTATACCTACCGCCGCTTTCCGGCTGCTCAAGGTCAACAATAGGGAATCCGTCTACCACAAACAATGGTGCATTACTTGCATTCACAGAGCCTGCGCCGCGCACCAGTATGTCCAGTCCGCCACCCGGCTGGGCGCTGTTCTGGCGGATGGTGAGCCCAGCCACTTTGCCTTTCAGCATATTGCCTATTTCAGGGCCGGAAGACAACACGAGATCCTTGGTTTTTACAGAAGAGACAGCACCGGTAAGGTCACGTTTCTTTTGAGTGCCGTATCCTATCACCACCACTTCATCCGTCTGCGTTTCCATCGCCTTCAGGGCAATATTTACACTGGCATTTGCCCTGGAAACCCGTAGTTCGGCAGTCTGGTATCCCACATAGGAAATAACAAGGATCGCCTGCTCACCTGGTATTTGTAAGGAAAATTCTCCGTTGGCATCGGTGCTTGTTCCTGCGTCCGAGCCTTTTATTCTAACGGATGCTCCTTCGAGGGGCTGACCCGGGTTGTTTTCAGCAGTTATCTTTCCTTTTATTTCCACCGGAGGCAGCGGCGGGGATTCGCTTTGGGGTATAGCAGGCGCCGGGGCCGGCTTAGGAGCGATCACAATAAACCCGTCGCGTATGGTATAGGATAATGACTGGTTCCTGAATACCAGTGCCAGCGCATCTTCCAGCGAAGCGTTGGTAACATCAATATCAACTCTTGAGGCTTTGGCTATCTCGTTTTTGCCATAAATAATACGATAGCCGGTTTGTTTCGTGATCTTATTCAACACTACTTCAATGCTCGCATTGTTCATCTTCAGTGTAATGCCTTGCGCGTAACCACCGGCATTGGCCTCCAAAAGGCAGCTGAAGAGTAAAATGACAGTAAGTCTCATAACTAAGCAGATTTTTCGCAAAAAAGTATTACAGTTTCGGTACCTGCACAGCAGTGCTTGGCGATAAGCAATGAATCGCATAGCTTTGTTTTGTTTGGGTTATTTAATTAAATGATCGTT
>MKRS01000432.1 GCA_001897035.1 Bacteroidales bacterium 45-6 | reverse complement strand
AAACCAAATACTGGATTTGAGAAAAATAGAATATGATAAAATACAAGTCCATGCCCGCCCTATTAATCTTGTTTTGTTTGTTCAGGATTTTGTAGGGTTATTTACCGATATTATCGACCGGAAACAAATATCCGTATCATTCGATTATGAGGCAAGGGAAATCCCCATTTGGTATGACCCGGATTTGCTCGAAAAATGTTTGTACAACTTATTGTTTAACGCATTAAAATATACTCCCGATGGGAACAGTATTTTTTTGAGCATCAAGCAAAAAAACGATGGAAGCCTTTTGTTCTCGATTCGTGATACCGGCTGTGGTATTGCTCAGGAAGATCTGCCTCATATATTCGACCGTTTCTATCAGGGTAGTTTTTCTCAGAATTCAGGAACAGGGATCGGTCTTCATCTTGTTAAAACAATCGTAGAACTACATTCAGGGAGTATACAGGTAGAAAGTGAAGTCGGGATCGGCTCTTGCTTTACCATATATATACAAACCGGTAAAAAACACTTAGATCCGCAAAACTGCGATAATACTCCATGGACTTATATTGATACAGAACAAGGGTCCGTGACTGCTAATGACCATACTATAGTGGACCAAAGTAAGAGTGAAGAGTTGGATAAGTCGCTGATACTCATGGTTGAAGATGAATATGATATGCGTATGTATTTGCGCCACAAACTTACAGTTTTCTTCAGGATTGCAGAAGCTAATAATGGACGCGATGCTCTTAACAAACTGCAATACTTGCAACCCGATATTATTGTAACGGATGTAATGATGCCGGAAATGAGTGGTATTGAATTTACCAAAATCGTAAAAGAAAATATAGAAACCTGCCATATTCCGGTTGTATTGCTAACTGCAAATGAAGAGTTGGAGCAAAAATTGGAAGGAATAGAAACCGGGGCGGATGCCTATATTACAAAGCCTTTTGATGCCAATTATTTACGTATCCGCATAATAAAGTTACTCGAAACACGTAAAAAAATACAAAAGAAGTTTAGCCGTTTATTAAACTTAGAAGCACAGGAAATAGATGTAACTGACCCAGACGAATTATTGCTACAAAATAGTATCAATTATATACGGACTAATATTTCTGAAACAGATTTATCTGTAGAAGATATGGCAAAAAAACTGAATATAAGTAGGACAAATCTTCACCGAAAAATAAAAACATTAATCGGGAGCAGCCCCATCGAGCTCATCCGGATAATTCGAATGAAACAAGCTGCATACCTACTTGAAAAAGGATCTTTGACTATTTCGGAGGTTGCGTACGAGGTCGGATATAATTCCCTTTCCTATTTCAGTAGTAGCTTTAATACATATTGGGGTCTTTCTCCTAGCGCTTATATAAAGAGCAAGCAAACAGATGCGGAATAGTATCTGAATTTTACAGACAGGCACATTTCTTAAACAATCAGATACAAATCTGAAATGTTTCTTTTTTATAGGATCGTATTTTTGCTGATCAAGAAACCAAGCATTAATACCCTATTACCATGAAACAAGGCAATCATGATTTTACTACCGTCCAGGAAATAACCCCTTTGTCAGAAAAGGACTGTTTCTACATCGCAGACAGACATAAAACGGAATTTACATACCCCATTCATACCCATGAAGAGTTTGAACTAAACTTTGTAGCTAATGCGTCAGGAGTCAAAAGAATAGTAGGAGACTCTATTGAAACTATCGGGGAATATGATTTGGTCCTGATTACAGGTAAAGATCTGGAGCATGTATGGGAACAACATAGGTGCGAGTCTAAAAAGATAAGAGAAATAACAATACAGTTTTCCCAAAATCTTTTCTTCTCAAGCCTTCTTGATAAAAATCAATTTCATTCGATTAAACAAATGCTCGAGAAAGCACAAAAAGGGCTTAGTTTCCCTATGCAAGCTATTATGACTGTATATAATATGTTGGATAAATTGGCTGGTAAACAAGGTGGCTTTTACTCTGTAGTCAATTTTTTGATTATTCTCTACGAACTTTCTCTTTTTTGCGACGAGGCTACAGTATTGTCAAGTTCATCCTTTGCCAAAATCGGAATTCATTCCGATAGTCGTAGGGTCCAGAATGTGCAACGATATATTAATGACAATTATAGAGATGAAATACGCCTGGAACAATTAGCCAATTTAGTAGGAATGACCCCTACCGCATTCAGCAGATTCTTTAAAGTTCGTTCGGGTAAAGGCTTATCTGATTATATTATAGATATTCGTTTAGGGCATGTTACACGCTTATTGATAGATTCCACAAAGTCAGTTTCTGAAATCTGTTACGAGTGTGGATTCAATAATATATCCAACTTCAACAGGATATTCAAAAAAAGAAAGAATTGTTCACCTAAAGAATTTAGAGAAAACTACCGGAAGAAAAAACTCCTAATTTAAAATTTAACACATGTCAAAATAGTACTAAAGTGTTATATGATAATACAATTTAATATTTAATAGCTGTTTGTAAAATGCTGATTATTATACGTGTGTGATTAAAATGGGAGGGCAAGATAAGAGTGTTGTCAATTGATAATATTATACTTGATACCAAGTGTTTTCATTAATAGCTTTGTACACTATCTTAAATATCGTAAAATTAATTGAATCTAATTTTATTTCTAAACCATGAAAAGAATCCTTTATTTATTTTTTTTATGTTGCCTGATACCTTGCACTATATATGCGCAAAGTAGTCAGATAACAGGAACAGTTACGGACTCGAGCGATGGATCTCCATTGATAGGTGTTACTGTGGCCAATCAAAATCATGTGGGTACATTAACCGACATTGATGGGAAGTACTCTATAGACACCAAGCAAGGAGATGTTCTTACATTCTCTTTCCTTGGTATGCAAACTCAGACCGTAAAAGTAGGCTCACAACGAGTGATAGACATTGTATTAAAAGAAGATAATCAGCTACTGAATGAAGTGGTAGTAGTTGGATATGGTACTATGCGTAAAAGCGACTTGACAGGGTCTCTATCATCATTGAAATCGGATCAGTTAACACAGCTTTCAGCAGTAGACGTTACTCAATCTATTCAAGGTCGGGCCTCTGGAGTGAGTGTAATCAATAACTCTGGAGAACCAGGAGCCGGGACAAAAATACGGATCAGAGGTACTGGCAGTGTCAATAATTCCGATCCTCTTTATGTTGTAGATGGATTCCCGGTTTCCGATATCAGCCATATAGCCCCGCACGATGTGGAATCAATGGAAATATTAAAAGATGCATCTGCTGTAGCGATTTATGGTTCCAGAGGAGCAAACGGTGTTATTTTAGTTAAGACTAAAGGCGGGTCCTTTAATAAAAAGACACAGGTTAATGTCAATATTTTTGCAGGTTTGACTGAGGTTGACAAAAAGATAGATATGTTAAATGCCGCAGAATACGCTACATTGAAGTTGGAGGCATATAAGAATGCCGGTATTAATCCGTCATTATCCTCACAATCTATTTTAGATTATGCTATTGCAAATAATACCCGCGGGACAAACTGGCAAGATGAAATTATGCGAACAGGTTCTACTCAGAACTATAATGTGAATGTTTCAGGTGGTTCAGAGCGTAATAAATATGATTTTGGAGGTACATATTCGACAGAAAAAGGCATCGTGAAAAACACATACATGGATAAATTTATGTTCCACCTAAATAATGAATATAAATTGTTCAACAATGTAACTGTCGGGATAAATGCCTCGTATACAACCTATGAAAAATCAGGAAACGATGGAGATTTCTATTCTGGATCGATAACTCAGGCTTTGAAAGCTGATCCTGTATCTGCAGCATGGGATACATATACTAACGAGTTTGGAGAGATTTATTTTTCCTACGGACGTAATCCTGCACAATCGGCTTATGAAAATAAATATAGAAAAACTCAAGAAGATCGCTTCATCGCGAATGCATATTTACAGATAAATGATATAGGATTAAAAGGGCTTTCATTCAGAGCACAGTTCGGAAAACAATTTGCATATGCCAAATCACGTAACTATTATCCGGTATATTATATAACAGCTGATCAGCAACGAAACAAAAGCTCTCTTACCGAGAACCGTAGTGATAACACATATTGGAATACAAATGAATATTTCAGTTATGTTAATGTTTTTGGAAAACATAGTGTAAATGCGACATTGGGAGTTGAAGCCCAAAAATCGAATTCAAACAATCTATATGTAAAAGTATATGATGTCCCTGAAAATGAAGATTTACGTTATCCGAATATGTCTTCAAACAAAGAAAATCTTGAAGTTTCGGGCGGAGCAGGTCATAGTGCCTTATTATCAGGATTCTTCCGTCTAAACTATAGCTATGACAGTAAATACCTTTTCACAGGAACATTCAGAGCTGACGGAACATCGCGGTTTAAGAAAAAATGGGGATATTTTCCATCGTTCTCTTTAGGATGGAATATTATGGAGGAAGAATTTGCTAAAGATTTTAAACAAAATACATCATTCTCTCAACTCAAGCTTCGTGGAGGTTGGGGACATGTAGGAAATCAAGCCAGTGCAGGCGACTTTGATTATCTGGCATTAATGACCAATGGTTACACTGCTGTTTTCGGAGGATCACAGGTAGATGGTGCTATACAACAAAAATTGGCTAATGAAGAGCTCTCTTGGGAAACTTCAGAACAATATAATATCGGATTAGACTATGGATTACTCAATGGAGCCTTGTCTGGAAATATCGATTATTTTATTCGAAACACCAACGATATGATACTAGATACTCCAATTCCAATCTATGCTGGAATGTGGAGACCTAAAACCAATGCTGGATCGGTACGAAATAGCGGTTTTGAGTTCAGTCTAAATTATGAGAAAAGCATAGGGCAGGATTTCACATTCAATGCTGGAGGGAATATTTCATTTATAAAAAATGAAGTCACATCTTTAGGAGGAGGAGAACCTCTGTATGGACAATATTCCAAAACAGAAGTCGGTAAAGAAATCGGTTATTTCTATGGATTACAATCAATGGGTATCTTTAAGACTGAAGAGCAGCTAAACTCTTATGTCAATGAAAAAGGAAGCCCTATTCAACCTAACGCATCACTGGGAGATGTTCAGTTCAAAGATCAAAATGGCGATGGAATTATTGATGATAATGACAGGGTGTACTTAGGCAGTGCAATGCCTGATTTTACTTATGGTCTAACACTATCGGCAGCATACAAAGGATTAGATCTTAATCTATTCTTCCAAGGTTCACAAGGTAATAAAATAGCAAATTATATGTATTCTGTATTATATAGTACAAGTATGCGTGAATGGAGCAATTCTAAAGACATGATGAATCGTTGGACTCCTGAAAACTCTGACTCTAATTTACCACGCGTACACGATGGAGATCCGAATCAGAACGATCGCTTTTCGAACAGATACGTGGAAGATGGGTCCTATTTTAGATTAAAAACTTTACAGCTTGGATATACTTTACCTAGTGTTATTTCTAAAAAAGCATTCCTATCCAAAGCAAGAATCTATGTGTCAGCCGACAATCTGTTCACAATCACTAATTATTCAGGCTACAATCCTGAAATAAGCGATCTATGGGGTAATCCTCTTAATGCTGGTGTAGATATGGCAACATATCCTACTCCAAGAGTATTCACTATCGGATGTAACCTTAGTTTCTAATCAAAAATTATAGAATAACAATGAAAAAGATATATTACTTGGTATTTGTAGTAGGGCTTATTCTGACCTCTTGTAACGATTTTTTGGAATTAGACCCTCTGGCACAAGAAAATAGTGGTAACTACATGAACAATGAAGAAAATGCGATTAAAGTAATTAATGGTATATACGACATATTATCTCAAACCGAAGGGCGTGGTCCGGATGGTATTTGGATGTCACACCATTATGACTTTCATTTTGCAAGTATAGCTACCGATGATGCTGTGAAAGGAAGTAAATTAAGTGATTCGCCCGAGTTGAGTGACATAGAGTCATTTAATGCAAAAGTAGGAAATTCTATTTCTGATGCATTCTGGATTCACGGTTTTTGGGGAGTTTCGCGTTCTAATTATGCAATAAAGAATCTTCCTGAAGCTACTATTAATGAGGGTCTCAAAAGTCGTCTATTAGGAGAGGCTTACTTTCTTAGAGCTTATCATTATACTTATTTACTGCACCACTTTGGAGGAGTACCTCTCTTCACGGCACCTTTAAATCCTTCTGATTTTGGGAACTCCCCAAGAGCATCATTGCATGAAACCTTTGAATTTATAAATACGGATTTGATAAACGCAATTGAACTACTTCCCGAAAAAAGTGGATATGCTGCTACGGACCTAGGAAGGGCAACCAAAGGTGCTGCAAAAGCTTTTCTTGCCAAATCTTTGATTTATCAGATAGGTATAGATAGCGAAAGTACACATACATGGAATGAGGTCTATAAACTAACATCCGAAATTATCAGTTCGGGAGAATATAGCTTAGTAGCAAATTATGCACTCTTGTTCGAGCACGAAAATAAAAATACAAGTGAATCTATATTTGAAATACAGGCCACAGAAGGAACTGCTTCCGACCCTCCGACATCGGTAGGGAATGCATATTCGCTCTACCAAGGCAATCGAGTATCTAACCCCGATGCCAATTCGGGATGGGGCTTCCATAATCCTACGCAAAATCTAGTTAATGCTTTTGATCCTACAGACCCACGCTTATCTTGTACCGTGTATGGCATAAGTTTCAATGGTCAGGTACTTTATGGTGTGGAAATGAAATTTGACAGAGCAGAACAAGGTAGTAATTATCTAAACAGAAAAGCGACTCTTCCTTCCAAACCAACACTAGACAAAGCAGCTGACAAAAATATTCTTGTAATGCGCTATGCGGATATTCTTCTAATTCATGCTGAAGCATCTTACTATATAGGACAAGAAGGTGAAGCACGCCAATATCTGAATATGGTACGAGAAAGAGCCCGTAACAGTTCGTATTGCAAAGGTTATGTTGATGGCAGCAAGGATACTTATGTGATGCCTTCGAGCACGCCCAAAGTACCTAATATTACAAGTTCGGGTGAAACACTGCTTGATGCTATTATAAACGAACGAAGGTTGGAATTAGCAATGGAATCGAACCGTATGTGGGATTTGATCCGTACTGGAAAACTGATTGATGTTATATCCAAGGCAAAAGATGCTGATAATGCAGGTAACGGAGATAACGAAGAAGTAAGGCATGAAGGTATTGGCAACAGAATTAAAAATCATGCATTGGTAGGCAAAGATGGTAAATATATCCCTGTATTACCTATCCCTCTGACTGAAATTCAAAATTGGGGAATAGAACAAAATCCTAATTATTAAATATCAAAATAGATATCTAAAGATGAAAAATAACATATTATATAGATTTATATTCGGAGGAGTAATCTTGTTAGTTACACTATTTACAGGTTGTAAAGAAGATGATTTCTCGAAGGATTATGATATAAACCTACCTGTTTCCGAGATTGTAGACTTCAATCCCAAAACAGAAGTTGTCGATGGGCTAGTAACTTTATATGGCGAAAATATGAATATGGTAACATCTGTCTCCATAGGTAATTCAACTTGTCAGATTATAAGCCAGGAGGAAGGTAATCTTGTGTTCAAGGTTTCGCGTACAACTGATATAGGGAATATCAGTATCACGAATAAATATAAGAGGGAATCAGTTTCCATAGACAAATTTACACCTAAATATTTGAATGTTAACATAACTTCATGGCCTACCGAAATAGAAAGAGGATTGACCATCAATATCATAGGTGAAAATATAGATATGATTCAAACCGTTAAGTTCGAAACGATTACACTCGCCAAAGCATCTGCATCACCTACTACGGCAACTTACTCCACTGCAAACCTGACCTTACCGACAAGCGGGGTGCTTACAGTAACAACCAAAACAGGACAGGTGTTGACCTCTTTTGTGATAAATGTAGTAGAACCTAAAGACACCTATATACCTGCACCAAGTATACTGTTATTCGACTTTGATACAGTAGATCCTACAATTGTAGCTGGTGATGCCAGTGGAGCTGGTGCAACCTTTACTGCAGGTAAAAATCTGAGTGGTATTTCTCCATTCTTTGGAAATTATTATTCGATAAAAGCTCTGCAAGGTAATGGATGGAACGGTCAGTATCAATATCTGGAAACAACAAATAATGGCACAGGGTTCAACCTTTCTACTTATACCGATCCTCATATAACTTTCCTT
>MKRS01000431.1 GCA_001897035.1 Bacteroidales bacterium 45-6 | reverse complement strand
ACCTTCTGGATATGCAGTTTCTCGGCACTTGCCAGTTCGAAAGCCGAAAACACTTTCTGCGGCGAAGCGGGAGCTGCCTGTTGCAGTTCGAAGGGCAAGTCGGCGAGCGTGATCTCGTCTCCCGAGGAGAGGATCACCGCCCGTTCGATGGTGTTTCTCAATTCACGAATATTGCCTTTCCAGCCATGTAGCCGGAGAGTTTCTTTTGCCTCGTTCGCTATGTTTTTTATTTTTTTGTTTGTTTTGAGTGCAAAGAATTGCAGAAAATAGTCCGACAACGGATCTATATCGGCCAACCGTTCGCGTAGAGGCGGCAACTGGATCTGAAAAACGGAAATTCGATAAAACAAATCTTCCCGGAAACTTCCGGCCTCCACTTCAGCGGCAAGCTGACGGTTGGTAGCCGCAATCAACCGCACATCCACTTTTGTCGGCTTCGAGTCACCCACTTTCAGGAACTCGCCGGTTTCGATCACCCGGAGCAGTTTGGCTTGCAGTTCCAACGCCATTTCGCCTATTTCATCCAGAAAAATGGTGCCGTGGTTGGCTTCTTCAAACAAACCCTTGCGGTCTTTCAACGCCCCAGTGAATGCTCCTGCTTTGTGCCCGAACATTTCGCTCTCGAGCAATTCTTTGCCAAAAGCCGAGCAATTGACGGCCACGAAATTCTGTTTGCTGCGGGTACTTGCCTGATGAATGGCCTGCGCAAAAACTTCCTTGCCCGTACCCGTTTCGCCAGTGAGCAATACGGTGGCATCGGTTGCCGATACCTTCTTGGCCAGATCAATCGCGGCCTTAATAGCTTTCGATTGACCGATAATCTTTTCAAAAGAATGCCTTTCGCCAAGTTGTTTTTCGAGCCGGGCCACCTTTTTTGCCAAATCCACTTTTTCGATGGCGCGTTGTAGCAAAGGGATGATCCGGTTGTTGTCGTCGCCTTTGGTAATGTAGTCGAAAGCACCGTTCTTGATCGCCATCACGCCGTCGGGAATGTTTCCGTAAGCAGTGAGCAGGATGATTTCGATGGACGGAAACAATTCCTTAATCCTTTTGGCCAGATCAACACCGCTGCCGTCGGGTAATTTCACATCCGAAAGCACCACGTCAATATCGTTGGCCTCAAGCTTTTTCAGTGCAGTTTTACAATCTTCTGCTTGAATTACCTCAAAGCCCTCCAGGCTGATGATCCTCGTAAGCAAGGCCCTCAGTTTGGGTTCGTCGTCGATGATTAAGATTTGTTTCAAAATTTGCTTGTTATATTCTAAAGCAAAAATACGCTTTTTTTATGGATAGAAGGTCCGAATTCAAAAATAGCAAGGACAAGCAGTTGGAAGAAGCTTGAAAAGGAGATGATCAATGGCCTAAATTTTAAATCCTCCAACTAACAATATTTGACCATTTTTGGAGTTATAAAGGAAGATTGTACCTGTTATGCTCATGCAGGGGCGATTCTAATTTTTATTGAACGGAAAGAAGCATATCCCTTGAAATCAAACATATCCACATACACACTTCTTTTGTTTTCTCTCTGGCTTTTGAATTCCTGCAAGCAAGTGAAGTTGAAGGATGCCGACAAAGCGTTTGCCCAGGGCGAATATTTTGAAGCAGCTGGTATGTACCGCAAGCTCTACCGAACCACCAAGCCGTTCAACCGCCCGCTGCGTGCTGAGCTGGCATACAAAATGGCGGAAAGCTACCGCATCCTGAATATGCCAGAAAGGGCCATAGGCGGCTATGCCAACGGATTCCGCTATGCACCGGACAGCCTGATGTACATACAATATGCCCGCTGCCTGCACAAAATACGGAACTACAAGGAAGCCATTGTGCAATACCAGAATTTCCTGAAATATTTCCCCAACAATCAATTTGCCAAAAACGGCATCGCTGGCTGCGAATTAGCACAGCAATGGAGGGAGCATCCCACACGCTACACAGTGAAGAAGATGGACATCTTCAACTCCACCCGGGCCGACTTCTCGCCCGTGTATGGAAGTTCGGACTTTTTGACGCTTTATTTTTCCTCCAGCAGAAAAGAGGCCAAAGGAGCGAATATAAGCAAAATAACCGGACAGAAAGGCAACGATTTTTTCCTGGCCCGAAAAAACGAAAACGGTGTGTGGCAAAAGCCCGAGAAAATCGACTCCAAGATCAACACCGAATACGACGAGGGGACGGGTTCCGTGACGGCAAGCGGCGACCGGATGTATTACACAAGCTGTGTGGTGGATTCAACGAAGTCTTCCACAGCCATGATCTACGTTTCGGCACGCGCCGACGGAAGCTGGGGCGAAGGCAAACGGTTCATGGTGACGCGCGACAGCTCCGCAATGACCGCCCATCCGGCCATTTCCCCTTCGGGTGAATACCTCTATTTCGTGTCCGATATGCCGGGAGGATCGGGAGGAAAGGATATATGGCGAGCCAGGCTACGGGGAAACGAAGCGGATTACGTGGAAAACCTGGGCCCCGAGATCAACACTGCCGGGGACGAAATGTTTCCGTATGTGCGAAATGACAGCACACTCTACTTTTCCTCCGACGGGCATCCCGGAATGGGCGGATTAGACATCTTCAAGGCCACATTCAATTCCCGCACCAGCAAGTGGGAAGTCAGCAACATGAAATCGCCCGTCAATTCCAATGGCGATGATTTTGGAATCGCATTCGAAGGAAATAAAGAAACTGGATTTTTCAGCTCCAACCGCAACGATGCCAGAGGTTGGGACCATATCTATTCGTTTGAATACCCGTATGCCAAAGTTGCGCTGGAAGGCTACATCATCGACAAGGACGACGAATTTATCAAAAATGCAACGATCAACATCGTAGGCAACGACGGCACCAACAGCAAAGCCCAAGGCAAAAACAACGGCACGTACCGCCTGGAATTAGTGCGGGGAAAAGATTATGTGCTGATGGCCAAAGCAGAAGGCTATCTCAACACCAAAATGGAATTGAAAACCGCTGACCTCGAAAAAGATACGCTCTACTATGTGGACTTTGTCCTGCCCGCCATCAACAAGCCGGTTATCCTCGAAAACGTTTTCTACGACTTCAACAAGGCAACGCTTCGCCCCGATTCCAAAAAAGAGCTGGACGGACTGGTGAACTTGCTGAAGCTCAACCCGAATGTCACGATCGAGCTTTCGGCTCATACCGACCGCATCGGCTCGGAGGAATACAACAAGAAATTATCGCTTCAACGGGCTGAGTCGGCTGTGAATTACATTGTCTCACAGGGAATTGACAAAGAAAGGCTTGAAGCTGCAGGGTATGGAAAATCCCAACCCAAAGAGGTGACCAAAAATCTGGTGAAACTCTACCCATTCCTCAAGGAGGGGCAGGTACTCACCGAAGAATTTATCCTGACTCTCCCCAAAGACCAACAAGCCATTTGCGACCAGATAAACCGCCGCACACAGTTCAAGGTATTAAAAGTGGATTACGGGCTGCAGTGATAGAAATAGAAACAGTCATCGATTAGCAGTTGCAAATTCTCGAATTTACAATTTTACGAATCAACAAATTTGCAGATTGACAACTTAACCCTATATTTGTCTTGCTAAATATTTCTGATTAAAGTATATGAAAACATCTTTCAAACTCACATTGCTTGTGGCCTTGTTCGCCGCAATTTTCTTCTCCAGTTGTTCCTACAACACCATGGTGGAAAAACAGGAAGCTACCAGTTCGCAGTGGGCTCAGGTTCAAAATGCCTACCAGCGCCGTGCCGACCTCATACCAAACTTAGTAGCAACCGTGAAAGGGTATGCCAAACACGAGGAGGGAACCCTCACCGCTGTCATCGAAGCTCGCGCAAAAGCCACTCAAATAACCGTTGACCCGACCAAACTGACGGAAGAGAACATTCAAAAATACCAGGAAGCGCAAGGACAGTTGGGCACCGCATTGGGTAAGCTGATGATGGTGAAGGAGAGTTATCCCGACCTGAAGGCCAACCAAAACTTCATGGCATTGCAGGACGAACTCACCGGGACAGAAAACCGGATCGCCGTTGAACGCAACAAATTCAACACGGTAGTCCAGGACTACAACCAATACATCCGCAAGTTCCCTCAAGTGATCTGGGCCGGTTGGTTCGGCTTCTCCAAGAAAGGCTATTTCGAAGCGGATGCAGGAGCAAAGAATGCTCCCAAAGTGGAATTCTAATAATCGAGCAACAAGAATAGTTAGACAAGCCGTTAGCTTTTAGCCGATTACTAATAGCTAACGGCTAATAATTTTTTTGAATCACTTAGCTTCTGCTAAAGAATATCACTTCAAGTGAAAAAATTGAATTTAAATTTATTATTCCTTATCCTCGCTCTTTCAGGATGGTGTGCCTCATCCTATGCTCAGGAAATTCCTCAGCCGATAGATCCTCCGCGGCTGGTGAACGACTTTGCCGGAATCTTTTCGGATGCGCAAAAACAAGATCTGGAGACCATCTTGCGCGCCTACAACGACTCCACATCAACCCAGATCTATGTGGTGACGATGAAGGATTTGCAGGGATATCCGGCGTCCGATTTCGCCTTCAAACTGGGTGAGCAATGGAAAATCGGCCAAAAAGGGAAAAACAACGGTGCAGTAGTCCTCATCAAGCCTAAAGTTGGAAACAGCCGTGGCGACTTGTACATTGCCACCGGTTATGGCCTGGAAGAAAAGCTCACCGATGCCCGTTGCGGACGGATAATGGATCAATACATGATTCCCTATTTTCGCCAGAATGATTATTATTCGGGAGCGAAGGCCGGAGTGGAGGTAATGATAAAATATCTTTCGGGCCAGTTCAAGGCTGACAAAAAGAAAGACGAACCAGGATCGGGTCCCAGAACTTTCTTCGTGATATTGCTCATCATCGTCGCAATCATCATATTCTCCAACATCGGCAAAAACGGTAGAAACAACGGCAATGGCAGCAGCGGAGGAGGCGGAGGCATGTTCATCCCACCCTTCTTTGGCGGAGGCAGAGGCCGTTCGGATGACGACAGCTTCGGAGGCTTCGGCGGAGATGGAGGATTTGGCGGTGGAGGCGGCGGCAGTTTTGGCGGCGGCGGCGCTGGCAGAAGCTGGTAAGAACCATATTTCATGGCTATTGAAAAAACAACCATCTAAACGATGAGGCTGTCTCAAAAGAACGCAAATTACGCTAATTTGTTATTTTACAAATAGCTATATGCAGTCTAAATATCTGATTTATTGAATAAAGTTAATCGATACAATTTGCGTAATCTGCGTAATTTGCGTTCAAAATTCCTTTTGAGACAGCCCCATTGCTATATATTATTGGCATCCAATCAGATTTTCTTCTTGTATGCCCTTCTCCGCTTGTGATTCACGGCATCGAATCCATCCCATTGGGCCTGAATTTTGTTGTTGATCTCCAGTTCCGGGTTCGATTCAGCAAAGCGGAAGCCTGCATTGTGAGCCGAAGGAATAAAATCACTAAATATCAGCGCATTGACTCCTTTTCCTTGGTATTCAGGGGCAACACCCATCAAAAGCAGATCCACCACCTTGTTTCCTTTGCCTTTCAAGGCTTTCAACAGATGAAACCATCCGAATGGGAACAACCGTCCCTTCGATTTTTGGAGGGCATAGGACAAACTTGGAATTCCGATTCCAAAGCCAACCACTTCGTCCGTGTCTATCTTGATAATGATCGACACCAAGTCCCAACGAAGTAACGGCACATACATCTTCACATAATAATCTATCTGCTTCTTGGTAAGTGGTGTAAATCCGAACAAAGGAGCGTAAGCAACATTCAGTTGGTTGAACAATTTGTCCACATAAGGGGTTATCTGGCGTAAATTATCGAATTTCAGCAGTTTAAGTCCATATTTATCGGCCACTAATTTTGCAATTCGCAGATGGCGTTCCGGTACTCTTTCCGGTACTGGAATCCTGAATTCCACCCAGTCTATTTCCTTTTGGTAACCGACACGTTCTATTTGCTCCTTGTAATAAGGGTGGCTATATGTTGTGGACATGGTTGAAATGCGGTCATAGCCTTCGATCAGCAGGCCTTCGTGGTCGAGATCAGTAAATCCCATGGGACCCACCACGTGTTCCATGCCTCTGGAACGAGCCCAGTCTTCGGCTGTATTGAAGAGGGCGTCCACCACTTCGTAGTCGTCGATAAAATCAACGAAGCCAAAACGGGCATATTTCTGGTTCCAGATTTCATTTGCCCGGTTGTTGATGATGGTTGCAATACGGCCCGCAATTTTCCCGTCCTTGTAAGCAAGAAACAAATCCCGCTCGCAGAAGTCAAAAGCCGGGTTTTTCGTAGTGTCCACCGTGCCCATTTCATCGAGCACCAGAGAAGGCACATAGTAAGGATTATTTTTGTATAGCTTATCAATAGGGAAGGTTACGAACTTCCTTAATTGCCCTTTTGTTGTGACTTTTACAATTTCAACAGACATGTAATTCAAATTTTATGCAAATATATATCTTTCAAAAATAAAACCAGCGGCTCTCGCCCAACAATCAACAAATATTATCATTCACACGACAAAAAAAACCGGGAAGATTGTTCTACCCGGTTTTTGGCTATCATAAAAATGACTTTAAACTAATTATTTAACAGCTACTTTCCTCACCACATCGCCAATTTTGACAATGTAGTAACCCTTTGGCAAATTGATGTTGTATTCTCCGGAACCGGCTTTCACCTCAATGGTGGCGACACTCACACCCAAAACGCTGAAAACCTGAAGTTTTCCTCCAATGGCAAGATTTTGAATATAGATCTTATTGCCACTTATGGATATTTCAGTCGATTGAGGATCAGGAGCATAAAACATCCCGGTATTTTCTTTCGAAAACCCCGTAGCAGCAATGAGCACAAAGGCAAACAATATCAATGCTTTGTAAAGATGTTTCATATTACTTCATTTATCTGGCAAAGTTAGGATTAATTTCAATCACAGTCAAGGAAATAGGAGAAAAAGTAATCTCTTCTACAATTTTTTTGTGACTCCTTCGTTTGCCAGCAAAGCATTGGGAAAAATTTCCTTCGCTTCTGACAGGAGCGGCTCGTGATGATTGTATCTGGCAGAATAATGCCCCAGCATCAGCTCCTTCACCTGCGCCTTCAAGGCAATCGTGGCCGCTTGCTTAGCCGTGGAATGGAAGGTTTTTTGCGCTTTCAGCGCGTCTTGCTCCATGAACGTGGACTCGTGGAAAAGGAGGTCAACTCCTTCAATCAGCGGGATAATACGTTCGCTGTAAGCCGTGTCGGAACAATAGGCGTAGCGCTTTGCGGGCTCCGACGGACGCGTGAGGTGGCTGTTGGGAATGATCTTTCCGTCGGGCGTAACATAATCTGAACCAGCCTTGATGGCTGCAATCTGCTTCACCGGGATTTGATGGAAAGCAACCATTTCGGGAATGATATGAGCGGGCGTCTGCTTTTCCTCAAAAACGAATCCGGCACAAGGAATGCGGTGAACCAAGGGTACGGTGGTCACCTTCAACGAGCGATCGTCGTATATGACGGCACTTTCCCTTGGGTTGAACTCCTCAAAATGAACCCGAAAATCCAAGTGGGCCGCAAAAAAATCAATTTGTGGCTGAAGAACTGGCTTCAGCGAAGGCTCGGCATGGATAAACACATCGCCCGTGCGGCCAAGCAGGTCGAGCGTGGAGATCAACCCGATCAGGCCAAAGCAGTGATCCCCATGAAGGTGGGAGATGAATATGTGACTCAGGCGGCTGAAATTGACTTTGTATTTGCGCATTTGCAACTGAGTACCCTCACCGCAATCGACCATGAAAAGTTTTTCGCGGATGTGCAACACTTGGGACGTGGGATGGTGGTTGAGCGTTGGCGTGGCTGATCCACAACCCAATATTTGGACTTCGAAAGAACTCATTCTATGTGAATTAGCTTGTGAATTTGTAAACTGAGCGACCATTCGGGATGCTGCTTCACTAAATCAACGCAATATGCCACATTTTCCCAATTGATCTGGTCATTGTCAAAAATGGGACTCACGAAAAAATTATCGGCCTCCGGAAAAATGGAAATGTCCGGTAAAACATCCCCCTTTTTTATCGGAATCCGAATCTCGTCCAGCTTGGGAATCCTTGTTTTGACAGAAGCATAATTGAGTTTCGGACTGCAAGTGATGTAGTCGATCAGATCCGGGACACGGCGGGTGCCATTGGTCTCGATGGCTTGCTTGTAGCCCTTGTCGCGAAACTGCCTGAGAATGTCGTCCGTAAGCTGGATGGTGGGTTCGCCTCCGGTCCAGATGATCCATTTGCAAGGAAA
>MKRS01000430.1 GCA_001897035.1 Bacteroidales bacterium 45-6 | reverse complement strand
TATCGATTTCATGACGGGGGCTCAGATTGCTGAACTGCGCAAAGAAGCTTATCGTAATGATAATGTAAATGGGGGCAATGCCGTCTTCAGACCAGAAGAGGAGGCGATGCTGCAAAGCGGTAAATCGACCAACTGGCTCGATGAGGTTACCGGCAGCGGCAGAATTACGCAAAACATACAACTTGCCTTCTCCGGAGGTACCGAGAAAACGCGGGTTTTCGTGAGCGGCAACCTTTATAATGAGCGTGGTGTAATTAATAATTCAGATTATCTCCGCGGAAGCTTACGTTTTAACCTCGTGCAGAAGATTGGTGACCGGCTCACGCTGATGTCAAACAACAACCTCAGCCTCCTCACCGGACGTGGTGTAACCGGCCCCAGCATTTTGTATCCTGCTTATGTAGGCAATCCGCTGGCGCCTATCCGCCAGTCTAACGGACAGTTTTATACCATGCTGATTGGTGTAGGCAACACCCCCTGGGCCAACCCGGTAGCTTATACCGAGCTGATCGATAACAAATATGTGCAACCCGTCATCACAAGCTCACTGGCGCTCGAGTATAAAATCCTCAACGGATTGAAGATTCGTACACAGATAGGCGGTGAACTGGATTCATGGAAAGAAAACTTTTATGTGCCCATCGCACTTTCTGCCAACCACGAGGAAAGCGGTCGTGTAGCCAATGGTTTTGCACGCATTACCCACAACACCAATTATAACTGGATATCAGAAACAGTGCTTTCGTATAATAAACGCTTTGGCAACCGCCATGAAGTGGATGCTGTGGCGGGTTATTCAGCACAGCAGAATCGCTGGGAGCGTACCCAGGCTTCCGCCTCGGGATTCCCTTTTGACATTTATGGCACATGGAACCTCGGCGCCTCAACAGGTACACCCCGAAAGCCTTCTTCTGACCTGCAGATATGGACCATGAACTCTTATATCGGCCGTGTCATCTATACATTTGATTCGAAGTATATTGCCACAGCCAATTTCCGTGCAGATGGTTCTTCGCGCTTTGGCTCCAACAACAAGTGGGGCTTCTTCCCCAGTGCTGCCTTTGCATGGAGGGCTTCTGAAGAAAGCTTTATCCGCAACCTTAATATGTTTGATGATCTGAAGATCAGGGCCAGCTATGGTTTGGCGGGTAATGCCAATGCCCTGGGAGTATATTCCACACAAGCCAGGATGTCTCCGGCTTCATTCAACTGGAATGGCATTGAAGCACCCGGATATTATCCTTCTCAACTTTCCTTCGACAACCTGAAATGGGAAACTACCAAACAGTTTGATATCGGTGTTGACTTCTCGATCCTCAACCGCAGATTGAATATCACCGCAGACTACTATATCAAAAACACACGTGACCTGATCCGTCAGTTGCCGATCCTGGCTGTATCCGGCTTCCAGTCTGGCTGGGCTAATCTCGGTAACC
>MKRS01000429.1 GCA_001897035.1 Bacteroidales bacterium 45-6 | reverse complement strand
GAACGAAGCAGCCAATTGTCCAGCCCCGGCTGCCATGAACATGCCGCTGAGGTGTGTAATCACGGTTTGAATCGTGAAATCAGTTCCTTCGTAGCCCTTCCGCACACAGTCCATGGCGGTGGTATAGACCACGATGGTGGCCATCCCGTAGCTTCCCCACAGCAGGGTGATGCCCAGATGGAGCGTTGCCGTGTTTATGGGCAATTGGGTCACCAGCACATAAAAATAAACAGCAGATAATAGGACGGGAACCGCAAAAATCACGCGCGCCCGGTAACGGCTGAGCTTGCGGATCATGAAGCCACCGCCTAAGGAGGCAACACATCCCACCGAAGTGCCGACGATACCCAACATCACGCCTATTTCCTTGATACTATAACCATGGTCCACCAGCATCGGTTTCAACATCGAAAGCGTGCCGACAGCACCGGCGTAATACAAGGCGAGGAAAACAACTTGTTTCCAGATACCTTTTTGTTTGAAGAAACCAAGCAAATCGTTCACACTGGCTTTGGAAACTTCTTTCTGCTGCACGAGGCTACCGTTTGCATCCTTGAAAAACAACAGGGGAACCAAGGCAATCACCACAAACAACGCCAAGAACGGGAGCAGCGAACTCCAGCCCAACTGGTGGTAGAGCAAAAGCAGCAGGCCGCTACCGACCATCGCCCCGGCAAAGCTCCCCATCGATTGCATACTGTTGACAAGGCTCTTATTCTTCCTGTCGAAAGAGAGTACGGCCAACGCATCTGTGGCAATGTCCTGCGTGGCAGAAGCTACGAACGAAAACACCACCAAAGCAATGACCCAATAGGGTGAAAAATGAAAATCGAAAAATGAAATAGCCAGAATGGCCACCGCATAGATGATCTCGGACGAGAAAATCCATCGCTTGTAGTCACCAAGCGAATGGCTGGTGCGGTCCACGGCGGGAGACCACAGAAACTTGAGCACCCACGGGAGTTTCAGAAATTGCAGCATCCCGATGGTTTCGAGCGAAAAATGCTGCTGCCTCATAATCACCGGCAACACCGTGGAGAAAAAACTCATCGGGATGGTCTGGGCGATGTAGAGGCAGAAAAAAGTGAATAGTTTTCCTTTGTTTTGCACTGAATCTGATCTATTTTTTTTAGCTGTTAGCTATTAGCTATTAGAAAAAGGCTATAAGCTATCGGCTAACAGCTACATGCTATAATTACTATTTCCCTGCTTTTCAAAACCGCACGCTCAGCTTGGCCCCAAACGTGTAAGGCTTGCCGGCTTGGCCAAAGAGCTTGTTTCCAGAAGCAAACTGGTATGCGACGTATTTTTCGTTGGTCAAATTTCGAACCCACAAATCTAAGGAAAAATTTTGTTTTACGAAGCCAATATTTGCATTTACAACTCCATAGAAAGGCTGCATGGTGGCGTTGTTTTCGCTCCAATACATTTTCCCCACGCCGATGTATTCGGCATGAAAATTGATCTTGTCGAGCAGGTCGCTTTGCACTTCCATGTCGTAATCCAACCCGGCGGAGAAAGTGTGCCGCGGCACCAGCGGAAGTATGTGGCCGCTGTAATCAATTTTCTTTTTCACATCGTAAACATATTCGCTGAACTTGGCGTAGGTGTATCCGTAATTCAGGAAAAAGCTGAGGTTTTTTGCGGGATGGATTTGCACGCTGGCCTCCACTCCCCTACTGTTCGATTTTCCGGCATTCAGCGTTTTGTTGCCTTGTCCGCTCAAGCGCACCTGGCTCACTTGCTGGTCGCTCCAGTCGATGTAGAACAGACTTGCTTCGGCGTATAGGAAGTTATTGAAGAAACTTTTTTTGCCTCCCACTTCATACGTCCAACTGTGTTCCGGCTTGAAAGAGCGTTCGGTGACGGTGTCCACAGCCGTGTTGAATCCTCCTGCCTTGTAACCCTTCGTCGCTGTGGCGTAAGCAATTCCCCCTTGCGGGAAATCGTATTGGAGGGAAAATTTCGGGGTGAGTTGCGCATAATGATCTTTTGCCACGACGGGTACAGCTTCCGTTTTGCCATCGCCGGTAACGCTTTCTATCCGTATTTTCTCCCAATCGTAGCGAAGCCCGACTACGGCCGAAAATCTGTCGGCAAATTTATATGTCGATTGATGATACAAGGCAAATCCGGTGGCAGGATTGGTCACCTTGTTTGTTGAATGGGTGTTTTTTGTGATATAGCCCACGTCGTTTGCCTGGCGGTAATGCTGGTCGAAGGCAAAAGCACCAAACAACCAGTCGTAGCGTCCCGGCTTTGCCGATTGAAGATTGAATTCTTGCGAATACATTTGTTGCCGCTGGTTGAACAACACGTAATAGGTATCGGCTGTGGTGAAATCCTGATCCACACCTTGTTTGCCATCAAAATATTGGAACGAACTCTGCGAGACAAACTTCACGGACGAACCGAGATAGACGAATGTCAGCCCGTTGTTGGTCATGTTGCGTCGGTAATACGAATCACGGTTGTAATTGACCTCCTGCACCGTTCTGGTGCTGTCCACGTAGGGAGCATAAGGGAAACCGTTCTGATCCATGTATTCGTAGGTGGAGGTAAGGTGCGCCGTCCATTGGGGAGCGAATTTCCAGCTCAAGCGCAGTCGCTGCGAGGTAGCATCCATCTTGTCGGCCATGGAGCCGGTGGACTGATTCTTGAAGAAACCTCCATTGTGGATATAATTTCCCGAAACCCCGTAGCCGAAGTTTTCACCCAGCTTGCCGTAGTATGAGAGTTCCCCTTTGTAAGTATCGTAATTTCCCGCCAAAAAGGAGGCAAAGCCACCCTGGTAGGTGAAAGGAGATTTGGTATAGACATTGATGATGCCGCCCATCGCATTCCGCCCATAGATCGTGCCCTGCGAACCACGAAGCACCTCTATCCGCTCCACGTCGTTGAGGTTGAAATCGAAGGACGAACGGTCGAAATAGGGCATTCCGTCCACATACAAGCCCACGGAAGGGGCATTCGTGCGGGAGCCGATGCCGCGGATATAAACCGGAGTGGAGAGTTTTGTGCCGTAATCTGGAATAAATAGGTTGGGAACAAGTCCCGAAAGCTCCTTCACGCTGACAATGTTACGCTTGCTGATGTCACCCGCCGTAAGCAAGGATGCAGAAATGGGCTTCACTCTCAGATTGAGATTTTGCTTGAACGACTGAACAACTACTTCGTCAATCACATAAGAATGGGTAATCGAATCTTTTTCTGAAGGATTAGCTGACTTTACATCGGTTGCGAATGCGACCTGCGACAAGAGGAATGCCGGCAAGAAGAATAACAAATTTTTCATACACTCATTATATTGTTTCTTTTTGGTTGAATAGGGATGCAACCAAGTATCAGTCATAAATTGCCGCAAATGTATGATAGAAATGCACAATTTACAATCACCACATATAGTGAGGGATGGCGCGGATCGAACCTTCGGTGGGGATGTTGCTGGAAAACAAAAGAATGTAGATTGTTTTAGTGTTCTTGCAACCCACCCGCGTCCGAATACAGCTCTGCATTTTCCACCTCGCTTATCCGATAATCGAAACGCCCTGAAGACACGCTGATGCTGCCTCCGTCAGGCTTGGGTAGTCTAAATCCGAATGTTCCCGAAAGGATAAGTAAACCGGGAGAGCCCATCTTCTTCACTTTTTTGAAATAGATTTGCCCGACACCCTTGCCTGTACCCATTGGCAGACTGTACCCAGGCATCCAGTATCCTGCATTGACGACACCGTCCAACTCGATTTTCTTTCCATCGAGAGCCAACAGATCGTCTAAAACGGAAACTTTATACCCTTTCAATCGGAAAGCCACCGTGTAATCTCGCTCCGCCATGCTTCCTGAAAATATCACGAGAAGGCTATCTTTTCCGGGCCAAGCACGAACGTATGGATCGTAATGGCTACCCAAAAATTCCACTTTCACGACCGACCTCCACACCTCCCCATCGACAAATGCACCCGCAGCATTGTTACCGTCTTCTGTATATTTGGGGAGCCTCGGTTCGATTGGATCCTGAATGACAATACCGGAGCAGGCTGTCAGAAAAACAACGATGCCTGCTAAAGAGAGTGCATTAACGATGAGTCTTATTTTTTTCATTCGATATGTTGAATTTGAGACCTATGGTGTAGGTGATATTTTTGACATCGTGTATTTCTTTGTTAAAATTCCCCATCTCGTCTATGTCGTAATAGTCGAGCATGGGCAATAGCCCGTAGGTAAGCCTTCCGTATAGGCTCAGCCTTTTTGCGATCTTCACATTAGCTCCAGCAACAAGCCCTATGTCAAATTCGTTGTAGGTTTTCCTCCAATACTTGATGTTGGTGGTGGTTATCCCTCCAAACTCAAGGCCTCCCTGCAAGGAGACTGGCTTCGCAATAGCATAGTCGCCTAAAATGGAAAAAGTCAAGTAGTTGAACCGATAGAAATAGTTTTTGTCCAGATCCTGCTGGTATCCTTTTTTTACAAAATTCAACTCGTGAATAAGTGATAAATTCTGGCTACCCTTGAATGGAAAATACTGGAAGGAAGCTCCCAGGTTATACCCCAGTATAGCACTCTTTCCTTGAATAGGAATGTGGTCTCGGATATTCGAGCAGTTGCCGCCTGCCATCAACGAAACTTGTGCGTGAATTTTCCCTAAAGGAAAAGCAATCCAACTGTTCGACAGTGCCACTATCAGGATTCTCTTAAGCAAGTTGTTCATTTTCTGTTTATTTTGGTTCATTCTTCAGTAAGTTCCTGATACTGAAACTCTTCTCCAATAGTGGATTAAACACCTGGGTCGTGTCGGCGATCACGATGGTAAGGTCGTCGTCTTCGTTCAGCTGAAAGGAGGCCTTGGTCTGGAGATACACCAGGTCGCCATTGAGGCTGATATAGAATTTCACCGGTTTGGAAGCCGGGAGCTTGATGTCGTAGTAGGGTTCGTCTTCGTAAACAATGATTGTCCCCGAAGTTTGTCCGGGCAATATTTGGCTGCTGATGGGAATCCCTCCCCATTCCACGTTCTTGACGAGTGCCTTGGGTAACATGTTCTGCACCCTAATTTTTGATTCCTTTTCCACGCAGGAAGACAAGGCGAAGATAGCCAAGATGGGAATCGCTATATACTGTTTCATTTTCGTTTGTTATTTGATTGTTATCGAAATATGGCCAAGATAGGAGCTTGTGGTGTTGGCGACCACCGTGAAGTTCTTATAAGCCTGCGGCTTGACCCTGGTCCATTCGCCGCTCAAATTGCGGAACTTCACCTCCGACACTTCGCAGACATAATCGCCGGGAGCGAGCGCAATCCTATCGCCGAGGTACCGCACAAAGTCGCCTGCCGTCTGCAATTGGTCGGTGGAAAGCACGTAAGGAGCAATCACCAAATAGCTGATGTGGGAGGACGAGAATTTCAGCCCTTGGTCGATGTGGGTTGTGTTGCCCGTAGTGTCGATGCTCTCGGAGGCGAACACGCCCCAGCTTCTCCCGTTGACCTTGAGTCGTATGCTGTCGATTCGGTGGATGTTGAGGTATTCGTTCCCGTTATTCATCACGTCCAGCGTGAATGTTATCTGCTTGAATTTGTTTTGGTTGGCAGAGCTTTCTATGACAGCATTATCAAACTGGCCGATACCGACACTGTCGCTATTGCCACAAGCCGAGAACATCAGCAAGAGGAGCAAGCAGGCCGAATAGAAATTGGTGATTTTCATGATCGTGTTTGTTTTTTAGTAATTTCAAAAATGAATTGTCCTATTTTATTAACGCAAGACATAGCCTTTAGCTGATAGAAAAGGCTAAAGGCTATCAGCTTACACGTTTTACAACTATAAATAATTCCCATTACTTAGTGATTCCAATTCGTTACCAATTCAACAAATTCTTTCCTGTATCCGTTCGGATCAAAACTTGCAGCCCCATGGGCCAATTCGAGTACAGTTTGCTTGGTGAGGTTACCCTTGTATTCCGATTGCTTCATCAACAGGCCAAGTCCGGCAATGGATGCCGCAAAACGCATATTCTCGGACGAAGAACTCATCGTTTTCGGGGCTGAACTGATTAAGTGTGTGAGCAGGCGGCTCTCGGTTTCGTTGGGCTTTTTGTACCTGAAGTCGAATTGGGCGTATTGCTCTTTGGCTGGATTCGCCTTCAGCACCAGCTCATAGAGTGCGGTGATGGTTTGCGAGGCACCTATTTCTCCCGCATCGGTGGAGTCGTTTTGGAAATTCTCGTTGTCCAGCTTGCGGTTTTCGTAACCGATAAGCCGATAGGATTCCACGGCATTCGGATTGAAATGGAGCTGTATCTTGCAATCCTTGCCCACAGTGTAGAATTTGGACAACTCTTCGGTGAACACTTTCCGTATTTGCTTTGCATTGTCGATGTACTCGTAGTTGCCGTTCCCTTTGTTGGCAACCTGCTCCATCATGTAGTCGTTGAGGTTGCCTTGGCCCACACCCAGAACGGTGAGGTAAACGCCGCTTTTCCTCTTTTCTTCGATCAACTTCATCAGATCTTCGTTGGAAGAGGGTCCCACGTTGAAATCACCATCTGTGCCAAGAATGACACGGTTGTTGCCGTTCGGGATAAAATTCTGCCGGGCAATTTCATAGGCCGTGATGATGCCTGCCGCCCCGGCTGTAGAACCTCCCGCACCCAGTTTGTCGATCGCCGATTTGATCTTCGCTTTTTCATCTCCGTAAGTTGCTTCCAGCAATACGCCTGCCTGCCCTGCGTATGTGACAATGGCAATCCGATCGCGATCACGCAAGTTGTCAACCAAGGTTTTGAATCCCTCTTTGAGGATGCCGAGCTTGTCGGAAGAGGCCATCGAGCCCGACACGTCGATCAGAAACACAAAATTGGAGTTGGGCAATTCATTTTCCGGAATTGTTTTCCCCTTCATGCCTATCCGCAGCAGGTGGTGATCGCTGTTCCAGGGGCAGGAGGAGATTTCCGATTCCAAGGAGACATTCTCTCCCGGCGCCGGTTCTTTGTAATCGAAAATGAAATAGTTGATGTATTCTTCAATCCGCACGGAAGCTTTGGGCGGCGTCTGCCCCAGATAGAGAAACCGTCGCATGTTGGCATACGAGCCACCGTCTGCATCCACCGAAAAGGTGGAAAGCGGCTGTTCCGATACATTGAGGAACGGGTTCTCCTCGTAGTCCTTGTACTTTTCGTTGTAAACATTGGGGACTTGTTCGCGATACCCTGAATCCGTGTAGCTTTCAGATACATTGTCCGCAACATCGCAACTGATTAAAACCGCAGCTAATAAACTGATAAATAAACTTTTTCGTGTTTCCATATTGTCCATTTTTTATGCTAAAATTGTATGTTTTTTATGCTTCGGGAAATTTTTATAATTCCCCGAACCAGATAATTTCCAACGATGTGTGTAGGTATTCCTGTGTCTGTTTTTCCTGTGTTAAAGATTACTCCTCATAACGCCCTTCGAATTTGAGCTGATGGATGAACAAGGCCCATTCGTCGGCTATCTTTTTCCTGTTTTCATCCCGCAACTGCTGCTCCGCTTGCGGATTCGCAAGCACGGATACATCGGGATAGCCGTCCTTGAGGTAAAACCGATTTTCGACCGAGCTATAATAGAGAATGAGGCTGCTCCATGACTGAGAATTGGAGCTTGCGGCGAGGAACGAAGAGAACAAATAGTTGGCATGGAGATAGAATTTCACGCTTTTATAGTTGGCAAAGGGAATGGATTGCGCCACGGCATAATTGTCGGTGAAGCGAACCTCCTCGGTGGTTGCGTTGTACCATTGAACTTTGTTTCCATTTACAACCAGGGTATCCAATCCGCTTCCTGCGGCACTCGGAACAAGCTTGAACACAAGTTCCGAAACGCTTGGATCGAGCCCCGGGTTCATCGCATCTTCGCCAACAGCACATCCGTACCAAGCAAGAAGCATCGTTGTCAAACTGATATAAAGAATCTTTTTCATACCCATCCTTTCAAAACTCTACGGTTTGTTTCTCCCTTTCGTCCTTTTGTATTTTGCTCCTTCGTTCGGCAGGCTTGCTGCTGTCGTGATTGAAGCGAAAATTGATTTTCAGCAGCAACATGTTGTTGTAAGGCTTCAGGTTGAGGCTCGTCCGCTCGTTGTAGAGCGAACTACCCAACACCTTCAACTGATCGGAACGCACTCCCAGCGAAATGGGAGGAATATAGTTAAGGATCAACGATATGCGTTTTTCCCACAATTCCTTGCTGACGCCAATCAGCCAGTTGTCCTTGTCCATCATCCGGTAGCCTTGGCTAAGCACCTGCTCCTTCATGTTGCGGTGGTATTCCACTTGAGCTCCGAAGGCTTTCCGGGAGTC
>MKRS01000428.1 GCA_001897035.1 Bacteroidales bacterium 45-6 | reverse complement strand
TAGTTGATGACTAATTCGAGGTCGTTGATGTCGATTCCTCTGGCGGCTATGTCGGTTGCTATAAGTGCTTGTATGCCACGCGATTTGAAATCAGACAAGGCACGTTGCCTTGCGTTTTGCGATTTGTTGCCGTGGATGGCCGCGCTTCCTATACCAGCTTGACTGAGTATCCGGGCGATCTTGTCGGCACCGTGTTTAGTGCGGGAAAATATCAGGGCGGATTTGCTCTTGTCTTTTTTGAGGAGGTTAACCAGAAGGTCTTTCTTTTCCTGTTTTTCAACAAAGTAGATATACTGGTCGATGGTGTCCACTACAGATGACACGGGAGCTACTTCCACTTTCACCGGATTGCGGAGGATGGAGCGCGACAGCGTTGCGATGTCTGCCGGCATGGTTGCCGAGAAGAAAAGGGTTTGTTTTTCTTTCGGGAGCTTAGGCAGCAGGCGCTTGATGTCGTGGATGAAACCCATGTCGAGCATCCGGTCGGCTTCGTCCAGCACGAAATATTGTATGTTGTTCAGGCTCACGATGCCTTGGTTCATCAGGTCGAGCAGGCGGCCCGGAGTAGCCACTAAGATGTCTATTCCAGCCTTCAGTTCGTTCACCTGAGCGCCTTGTTTCACCCCTCCGAAAATCACGCAGTGCCTAACTCCCGTGTGCCGGGTGTAGTCGCTGAGGCATTCGTTGATTTGTATGGCCAATTCGCGGGTTGGGGTCAGGATCAAGGCTTTGATAGGCGTTTTTCCACCCTTTGTTTTGCTCAAATGCAGTTTCTGAATGATTGGAATCGTGAAAGCGGCAGTTTTGCCAGTTCCTGTTTGCGCCAATCCCAGTATGTCGCGGTTGTCGAGGGCAGGAAGGATGGCTTGCTGCTGTATCGGGGTGGGGGCTGTGTATCCCTTTTCGTCCAGAGCCTTCAATATAGGCTCGATAATATTTAATTCTTTAAATGTCATGTTTGAATATTGGACTGTTGCAAACTATTGCAACAGTAGTTTTACTTCTTTTTTTTAAAAATATGATAGCCTCATCCTTTGTGTCGGGCTCAAGAAAGGATGGCCTAATGAGGGTAGTTTCTCAATTGCTATGTCTGTCAATTGATGGCTTGAATGATTGCCTTTTCCGTTTTTTCGAAAATTTCGGGGAAGGGCGTATCCTTTACGGGGATAGGGTCGTGAATTATTAATTCGAGTTGGTTCCCTGTTCCAAGAGGGAAAGAACCCCATTTTGTCATTTTCCATGAGTTGTTGATGGTCACTGGGGCTACCCATGCGGATGGAGCAAACTTGCAAAGTATCTTCAGCCCGTTTTCGGCAAATGGCCCCGGCTTGCCCGTCTTGCTTCTGGTTCCCTCCGGAAATATGACTGCGGCACGCTTGGTTGCCTCGATGTATTGTGCCATGTTCCGGATTGCAGTCAAGGATTGCTTAGGGTCTTTCC
>MKRS01000427.1 GCA_001897035.1 Bacteroidales bacterium 45-6 | reverse complement strand
ATAGGCAGTGAGGCTGTTGAATCCGCTGCTGTTGGTGGACGAAACCAGCTCGTCCGGCGACTGACATCCAACAAAAGCCCCTACAAGCCCTATCAAAATTATATAAATATGCTTTTTCATACGATTCATTTTTTAGATGTTATCTCCATTCCGGATATTGTTGAACAGCCGTGTTGTTAACCAACTCATCCTGAGGCAAGGGAAGCCGGTATAATTTTTCGGGAAAATAACGGTTTTGCTTGTCGCAATCGACATAAGTGTATTTGAAAGTCCCATCGAGGTTCTTCTCAATCTTCAATCCATGCACCCGGTAGCCTGTGTATTCGGAGGCAGCCAATTTCCAGCGGCGCATGTCCCAAAAGAGAAGCCCTTCATAAGACAGCTCCACCTTGCGTTCCTGGCGGATGGCCGCAAACAGTTCGGCTCCCGATTTGTTGGCAGAGGGCAATCCCACGCGTGTCCTTATTTCTTTTAAGGCAATATTCGCACTATCGATGTTGGATGTATGGTAGCATGCTTCGGCAAAGTTGAGCAACACCTCGGCATAGCGGATCGAGATCCAGGGCTGGGTGCTTGCCGAATTCACCGACAAGTTGTGGGTTTCGTCAACAAGCTTTCTCAAGTAATATCCGGTGGTGGTGCGTCCTGCGGGAGCCGGGTCGTCGCTGTATTGACACCAGCCGTCGGCACCATTCACGTAGGGTTGCACCGTGCGGCCCTTCCAGGAAGCTCCGTTGAACAAAACCGTTGCTTGAAAACGGGGTTCCAATTGGCTGTAAGGGGGAGTCGTAGTGGTTTCCCCATGCCATTGCGACCAATCAGGGAAGCCGCCGGTTGCCAGTTCATACGATTCCACCATTTCCTGAGTTGGAGTGCCAAGGCCTCCTTGTTGAATGCCGGGATCGCCTCCGGGAGAAAACAAATCGTCAAAATTATGCGTGATGCCGCTCAGGTTGTAGTCGTATTCAAGGATAGATTCCTTGTTGCCATCTCTGCCCGACTTGAAGGCGTTGGCATAAGTTGCAGCCAATGCGTATTTGTTGGAGTGAATCACCTTTGAAGCTGCGCTTTTGGCCACATCCCATCTTTCGGCATAAAGCATAGCGCGCGACAGGAAGGCATAAGCCGCCCCGCTGGTGATGCGCCCGAAATCGGCCGACGCCCATTCAGCGGGAAGATTCTGACCGGCATATTCGAGATCCGCTTGCACAAAATCCCAACCTTGGGCCTCGGTGCTGAGTGCCTTATTGGCTGATATTTGGGTCAGGTCTTCGTTGTAGATAATCACTTCTTTATAGCGTTTCAGCAATTCGAAATAATAGAAAGCCCTGAAAAACCGAAGCTGACCTGCAAATTTGGCTGTGGTCTGCGCATCAAAAGAGCTGAATTTGCTCATGTTGCTTAATGCCTCGTTCACACGGCGGATGCGGTTGTACAAATCGCTCCATGCACCCAAATCATACGAGGCCCAACTGGCGGAAATCACCCCCGCATACACAAACAAGTTGCATCTGTCCATGTGGGTGCTATTGGTTTTCGAACCGTATTTCAAGGTTTCCGTAAAACCCTCGGTGAGTCCGTCTATCGATTGGTTCGTACCGAAGCTACCATACAATCCGATAGAGTTATAAAAATCATTGACAGCCAGTTGCGCATATTCCGGCTTGCTCCAGACCAATTTATCGGAGGCCTTGTCCGTCGGGGTCAAGTCTAAGTAGTCGCTGCATCCTGCGAAAAAGAGCGAGCAACACAGCAATAATGCACCCCCTATTTTTGTATATATCCGTTTCATATCTTCAAATTTAGAATGTGAGGGTAATACCTGTCATAAATGTTTTCTGCTGAGGATAATAGCCATTGTTCACGCCCGGTGATTCCGGATCGATTCCTTTAGGCAAACCAGAGAGTGTGAGCAAGTTCGAGCCTTGAACGAAAAGCTTCGTCTTCGTAACGCCTATTTTGCTCAACAACGAGTTTGGTAGATTATACCCAATTTGTGCCGATTTCAAGCGAACGTATTTTCCATCGCGAAACCAGAAAGTGGAAGCCAAGCCGTTGTTGTTGTGGGGGTCGTTCACTGTCAGGCGGGGATAAGTTCCACTTGTATTATCCGGACGCCACGCATTTTCCACCAGATATACCGGGGAATTGGCTCCGCCATAGAAAGTTTTCGTGTAGATAGTGTTGTCGTCGTAGCCATTGTAATAGGTACCAGTCATGGAGACTTCCGCAATGGCAGCTCCCGTAAATTGCACGTCGAACTCAAATCCCCTCCAGCTTCCGTAGAGATTCAAGCCACCCATCAGTTCGGGACGGTTCGATTTGCCCACAAAAGCCTTGTCTTGGTAATCCACAATGCCGTCGCCATTCATATCTACATACTTGATGTCGCCTGTGCGGGGTTTCTCGCCAAACGGCCAAGGAGAAGCAGCAATTTCTTGGTCAGTCTGATACAAGCCATCGGCAACCCAGCCGAAGAGCGTACCCACAGCTTTCCCTGTCACTTTTGCATAATCCGGACTGTTGGGGCTGTCGGGATAGCGCAACCAGCGGGTTTTGGCATAAGTGAAATTCAGCTTTGCACCAAAGTCGAAGGCGTTTTTGCCTGATCCAAAGCGGCTCTTATGCGATATGACCGCTTCCAAGCCTTTGGTATCAATCCGTTCGTAATTTTCATAGGTCGAATAATACCCTCCCATGGATGGAGGATAGTTGGATCCCATTTGGGTGAGGATGTCGTAGTTGTAATTGTAGAAGGCGTCAAATTCGAGTCCGAGAAGGCCCTTCCAAAGGCTAAGGTCAAGTCCGCCATTGTATGACAGCACACGTTCCCAGCTCAAGTTGGGGTTGGCAGCTCCTGTGGTGTAGATCGAACTGACAAGGTTGCCGCCAATAGTAGTCGCATTGGTGCGGAAATCGTAGGTGTTCAAGAATGCGTAAGGCGAAACTCCGTCATTGCCGAGCATACCCACAGAAGCCCTGACTTTCAGGTTGTCGATGGATTTAATTTGTTTGAAAAAGTCTTCTTCAGAAGCCCTCCAGCCCAGAGACAAGGAGGGGAAAAATCCCCAGCGCTTCCCGCTCACATTACCGGCAAACTTATAGGAACCATCGTAACGGCCTGTGAATTCAGCCAGGTACTTGTTGTCGTAATCGTATTTGAGACGGAACACATAACCGATGCTGCGGGTTTCATTGCTTCCCCCCGCGATGGGCTGGTCGGCTGGTTGTGCAAAACCTAATTCGGGCAATGATTCAAAAATTGAGCTGGTGCTTTTTCCATAAGATGCGAAATAATTGCTCTTGTAATCGCGGATTTCGCTCAATGCCATGGCGTCCACGTGGTGCTTCTCGGCAATGGTGGAAACATAGTTGATGCTTCCCTGCCCGATCAGCTGCGTGGATTCGTTCAACCCTTCACCCAAAGAGTAGAAAGTACTTCCCCGGGCATCGATCACCTTGTCGAAGGTGATGTCGGAGGTGTTAGTATCGGGAATGCGCGACATATTCACGTAATAAGGAGTGTTCAGGTTTTTGTTGCGGGAGGTGTAATAATCGTAAGATCCGGTCACCTTAAAGAACAAACCTTTCACCGCCGGCAGGTCGTATTGCAGGTTGACATTTGACTTCAGGCTGTGGCTGAAAGTATTGAATTTTCCTGAACTATTCAATGCAGCCATCGGACTGTTGGGCTGCCCGCTGGCATTGGGAGTGGCCACATACAACCCGTTGTACATGACGGGAAGATAGGGTCGGCTGTATATTGCTTGGTTGACCACCGTCATCCAAGAATCGGCAGAGGTGCCAGATCCTCCCGCTTCGTAGCCAGGCCTTTGGCTTTTGCCATACTGTCCGTCGAGAGAGAAGCCAAATTTCCAGTTCTTTGCAAAATTCGCATCGATGTTCACACGCAAATTATATCGTTTGTAAGTATAGTTTTTTATATTTCCCACCTGATCCATATAACCCAACGATGTGAAATACTTAATGCTTTCACTCCCGCCTTGCAGGCTCACGCTGTGCTGCTGGTTGTGGCCGGTGCCAAATATGAGGTCGAGCCAGTCGGTGTTTCCCCAGCCATCAGAGTCGTCCCCGTTAGTCATTTTCTCTATCTGTGACTTCGTGAATACTGGATTGTTGCCGTCCATTTCCAAGGCTTTGTTGTAATACAAGGCAAAGCTTGGCCCATCGAGAAATTTGGGGAAGTTCGCATTTCTCGACACACCATACGAACCGTTGTAGGTGATTTGCGATTTTCCCTCTTTCCCTTTTTTGGTGGTGATGATGATGACACCTCCTGCTCCTTGCAATCCATAAACGGCTGCCGCGGCACCATCTTTCAGCACCGATACGGTTTCGATATCGTTTGGATCGATGTCGTTGATAGAGCGGGGAATACCATCGACAATGTAAGTGGGCGAATAAATCGACCCACGGATGGTCAGGGAAGCTTGATCGGCTCCCGGTTGCCCCGAAGTCTGCACCGACTGGATACCGGCCATTCGCCCTCCAAGAAGGCTGGAGATGTTGGTGACGGGAGTTTTCAGCAGTTCGTCTCCATTGATCTGGGTGACAGCACCCGTCAGCGTACTTTTCTTCTGGGTGCCGTAGCCCACCACAATCACTTCATCGAGCAGGGAATTGTCTTCCTGCATCAGGACGGAAATGCTTTTGCCTCCCTCCGCCGAAATGGTTTGTTTCTTATATCCCAAAAAGGAAAAATTCAATACAGCACGTTGTCCTGAAACCTTGAGAGAAAAATGTCCGTCAGTGTCCGTGATTGTGCCGTTGGTAGCACCTTTCACCACAACACTTACACCAACAAGGGGGTTGCCATTCGAGTCTTTCACCATTCCCGAGACATTTGTCTGTGCCATGAGCGTCAAAGCACAAAAAAACATCCACAGCAAGACAAGATGCCTTTGGCCTCGAATCCGCAGTCTTGATACGTTAATTTTTTTCATAAATACATACATTAATTAGTGATGTAAATCAAGGATAGAATCCGTGACTTATTTTGGTTTGAATATCTGACTCTATTTGGAAATAAAACTCACTAAACTATTTGAGTGAATCCTCCGCTCCATCGACCGGGTGTTGCTGCAAAGAGAATCACTTGGAAGAATTCATTCTACTGGAATGAAAACCAGCGGCGTAGGCAAGCAGGAAGCTCCGGGAGGAGAATATTTCAAGTGGATATACTGCACCCCTTTTTGGGCAGGAAACACTTGCACCAAGATTGCATCCGGAGATTTCTTGACAGCCAACGCATCCGAAGGCAACACGGCCACTCCTGCATTGAATTTCCCTTTGGAAACAACCATCGAATTGGCCATCCCGTCGCACCATTGATTCTTGCCGCTGAACGGATTCCAGGTCAGCAAGGCCAGGCCTCGTCCGTCGGTACTTTTCCATGGAATGACAATGTCGTACATCACGCCGTAGTTTCCAGCCAGTTCCACCGGATTGTTGAAATTGCTTTCCCTGCCTAAAACCCACGGGTCCTTTTTCCCGTCGGCAATCGTCAGCACATAAGCTCCGTTCCTCGTATCCAGCGTGTCGGTTGCTTTCACTTGATAATCGGCTGGAGAAAACACTCCTCTGCCCGCATTGACATGAGCAGGCGGCACAATGTGCTTGATGCGGGATGCAGCCTCCTTATAGTTCGATTCGGGCGAGGTCTGCAACACCGACACTTCTCCCGGCTGGTCTATTTCAAATTCATAAAGCCCATGCACCAGTTCGTTATAAACAGCAACCTGTTTGTTCAAACTCGTTTCAACGCTGCCGCTTCGTCCCTATTTTGCACCCGGCGTCCCCGTTCCCAGGAGGAAACCCCGCCGTATTTATTGCACCTGATGCTCGCCGACCACAATCAGGCGAATGATATTTCGTGCGAGACAGACCGTTCCCGTTTTGTAGGTCGTGGGCACGGATTAAGCAATCCTGTGGCCTTGCAGCAAGCGGGTGCGCTGTCCAACAGCCAAGGTTCTGTTTTGGATCCGGTGGTGGCTTTGCGCCGCACAGTGGTGGTGGCTCCCGGCAAAAAAGTGAATGTGTTTATTGCCCTCGGCATGTCTGATTCGCAAGCCGGAGCAACTGCTCTATCGGACAAATACCAGAATAGCCGTATGGCCGACAGAGCCTTTGAATTGGCTTGGACGCATAGCCATGTAGCCCTCTATCAATTGAATATCAATGAATCGGAAGCTCAGGCTTTTGCAAAAATGGCAAGCTCTTTGGTATATATGAACCCGCAGTTAAGACCTGACTCAGCCATCTTGAAAAACAACAAGCGTGCGCAGAGCAGCCTTTGGAGTTATGGCATTTCGGGAGACATCCCTTTGGTGCTGTTGCGGATAAGCGACATGGCCAACATGGAACTTGTGCGCCAATTGATTTTGGCTCATGCCTATTGGCGGATGAAGGGGCTGAAGGTTGACTTGGTGATATTGAACGAAGATACATCGCTCTACCGGCAATCGTTGTACGATGAAATTACCAACTTGGTGGCAGGAAGCACGGAAGCCCCGTTTTTGGACAAACAGGAGGGTATCTTTATCCGTCGCACCGAATATATGGCATACGACGACATCTCGTTGCTCCAATCTGTGGCGCGCATGGTGATAAATGACGAAAAAGGAAGCCTGTCGGAACAAATAGAGGGTGGATTGCAGACCGATCTAAAGGCGCCTTTGCTTAAACCTGGCCGCACCATAAACACGGCAAACAGAGTCAAGCTTCCTTCTTCCAATTTGCTTTTTCAGAACGGATTGGGCGGCTTCACCAGCGATGGGAGTGAGTATGTCATCACCTTGGCATCCGACACAAATACTCCCGCGCCATGGTGCAATGTGTTGGCCAACGAGCATTTCGGCACCGTGGTATCTGAAAGCGGGAGTGCCTACACCTGGGGTGAAAATGCCCATGAATTTCGTCTTACTCCCTGGGCAAACGACACGGTGGAAGACAAGTCGGGTGAAGCGTTTTACATCCGCGATGAGGAAACCGGGCAATATTGGTCACCAACTCCCTCGCCCGCCAGGGGGATCACTCCTTATGTTATTCGGCACGGCTTTGGCTACACCGTTTTTGAACACACGGAGAATGAAATCAAATCGGAATTCTGGATCTATGTCGCCTTGGATGCTTCCGTCAAGTTCTCTATCCTGAAAGTCAGCAATCTGTCGGAACGTGTACGCAAAATATCCGCCACAGGATATTACGAATGGATATTGGCCGACAAGCGATCGAAAAGTTTGTTGCATCTCCAAACGGAAATAGATATCGAAACGGGAGTACTTTTTGCCCGAAATCCCTACAATTCAGATTTTACGGGGAAAATAGCTTTCATCGACGTAAACGGGCCTCGCACCGTTACTGGCGACCGGAAAGAGTTCATTGGGCAAAACAACAGCTTGTGCAACCCGGAAGCTATGAAGCACACCCGGCTGTCGGGAAGGACAGGAGCTGGATTTGATGCTTGCGGTGCGGTTCAAGTGGTGTTGGAATTGGCAGGAAAGGAGAGTAAGGAAGTTCGTTTCAAATTGGGTTTTGCCCACAGCAAGGAGGAGATGAAAAAAATGGTGATGGATTACCGCTACACCGGCGCGTCGCAAGATGTGCTGGTTCATGTCCGGAACTATTGGAATCGGACACTCCACGCCGTTGGTGTCGATACGCCGGATGCCTCCGTTAATGTGATGGCCAACGGCTGGCTGTTGTACCAAACTCTCAGTAGCCGCGTATGGGCACGTTCTGGATTCTACCAATCGGGTGGGGCTTACGGCTTTCGCGATCAATTGCAAGACGTCATCGCGCTGGTACACACAGCTCCGGAAATCTGCCGCCAACAAATCCTGCGTTGTGCTGCCCACCAATTCACCAAAGGCGATGTCCAGCATTGGTGGCATCCGCCGATGAATCGGGGAGTGAGAACCCATTTCTCCGACGATTACCTCTGGTTGCCTTATGCGGCGTGCCACTATATGGCAAGCGTGGGCGACAAGGACATTTTGGATGAAGTGGTGTCCTTCATAGAAGGGCGCGAGCTAAGGTCCGATGAAGAGTCGTACTACGACCAGGCCAATGTGTCGAGAGAATCGGCCACACTTTATGAGCATTGCGTGCGCAGTATCCGTTATGGGTTGAAATTTGGGCTGCACGGCTTGCCCCTGATGGGTTGCGGCGACTGGAACGACGGGATGAACCTTGTTGGGCGAGAGGGAAAAGGAGAAAGCGTTTGGCTGGCCTTCTTCCTTTACGATGTGTTGGTTAAATTTTCCGATGTAGCGCAGAAGTATGGGGATCAATTATTTTCCGATGAATGTACGATGCAGGCACAGGAATTGCGGAA
>MKRS01000426.1 GCA_001897035.1 Bacteroidales bacterium 45-6 | reverse complement strand
TAGTTTCTGCCTCAGGGTGGTAAGATAGTTGGTGTATGTAGGAAACTTGAATTCTTCGTCCTTGGACAGACCGTTGAGCCCCACGTCCTGAAGCTTGCGGGAAGCGGCACCGTTGGAGTCGTCGAAAGCGATCACTGTGGATTGCCTCTTGGGCACTTTTCCCCAGACGGTTTCTTCCACCGTGCTTGCATCCCCGTTGATGGGAAGCCCATTTTCGAAAAATTTCTTGCCGTCTTTCAGTATATCTTCCGAAACATTTCCGAGGTTGAAATACAGGTCTCCTCCTGCATTTGCTCGCTGAACGGCGGTGGTGTCATATACAAACGGGTCGAGCATCCAGAATTCGATGTAGCCGATATTGGCGGTTTCGAAATCGGTCGTTTCGAGTTTGCGCATGATGCCGCCCCAACGCTTGGAGGGATTACTTAAGCTACCATCTGTCCCGATATTGGTGGCATCGAGGTTGTAGGGGCCTCTTTGCGTCGGATAGAAAGAGAGGTTCAGCCCCGAAATGGTGGACACGTCCGTGGTGGGAATGGTTCTGTTGGGGTATATTTCCGATTCGTTGATTTGCCGCACAAAATGGTTCGACAATTGATCCTTGTCGTTTTTGATATGTTGAGGCGTGGTCGAGGAGTTGCGCTGGGTGAACAGCCGGGCTACGGAGAACCACGAGATCAAGGCCCTGTTTTTCCCATAATCGATGTTGTTGCTCAGGCCGCCTTCGGGAAACAATGCTTTGGCTGAATTGTCATAAGGGGTGGAAGCCAAGGTCCACGAAGAGGGGCTCATGATGTCGATCAGGCTTTTGGTCGATTCAAAATCGTCGAGATAAGAGTAGTTCCCGTATTTGTTTTTGGCATGTCCGGCAATCAATTGGGCGAATTCACCCGTAAAAGTGATTTGCGAAGGTTGCGTGGCGTTCACAAAGGGCAACTTGTCAACCAGGTTGGTAAGCCAGTCGGATTTGCCGGTGTAGCTCAGATTCAAGCCGAAAAGGGTGTTGTTGACCGATTCGTTGCCAAAGGCTGTCTTGGTGGTGAGCGGCATTTCGGACAGGTGCATGATTGTGGCCCCGATGTTGAAATTTTTGGACAACTCGTAGCTGAGGTTCAGTCCCGTGAGGGTTTTTCTCTGGGTACTGAAGAGGGTTTGATCCTCCAGGCTCACGCTCACATTGGTGCCGGCGTCGATGATCGACTGGTTGATGATGGTCACCGTTCCCGAAATATAATCCACCGTGTAGTCGGAACCTTCGGTTAATCTTGTTCCTCCAGCCATCACCACCACCGATCCGCGGGCCACGTTGGTCGCATTCAGGCTAATCACGGCACTGGAGCTTCCTTGATAGGATCCGATAAGCTTGAATTTGTTTTTCTCGGAATGCTGCTTGGCCACCGTCTGCGTGGAGTCATACAATTCCTGATACACATATTTCTTGG
>MKRS01000425.1 GCA_001897035.1 Bacteroidales bacterium 45-6 | reverse complement strand
CCCGGCCACATCCGGCGGTAAAAATTTTTCACCATTCAGCTTTCTGCGTAAAAGATCAGGTGTAAAGTATTGTTCATATAATTTTTCAAGCGGAACAGGCTTATTATTCTTTACGAAATACAGTGCTTTCATGCCTTTCTCACTGCCGTCAAATAATCCTTCGGGAGAAACAAAAACATATTCGTTCGACCCTTCAACAAGATAGTAGGTACCCAGCAATTCGCCGGTCTGTACATTCCATACCTGTATGCCCTTTTGATTGGTAGAGGCAAACATTACTTTGCCATCTGCGGAAAATGTTACCTTAAGAATCTCGTTGTTTTGAACATATGGAAATTGCCTAACCTGCCTGCCTTCTTTTGATATCAGTGTTATGCCTGTTCCGCCAATGGCGATGATGTTGTTTTTAGTATCGCCGCCCAGCAATTCCACTACCCGGCTGTTTACTTCAATTTTGGATACGTAAGAAGGGTCATCTGCTTTACAAACTGTGCCGGTGGGATTTGCACTCGTACCGCCAATGGAAAGAATATAATAGCTGTCATTCAGAAAGCTGATGTCGCCGCCGTACTCATTTCTAAGCTCAGTTTTTTTGGTTTTAAGATTATACACCAGGAGGTGTTCCTTATTATTTATATATTGGGTATAGGCAAAATATTTTCCGTCAAAGCTGGCAGAATATTTAGAGTAAATACCGCCGAGTGATGCATATACAGACGGTACACCGGTGGCTATATCAATGGCGCTTAGCCTGCCTTTTTCCCAGTCGGCATACATCAGTTTTGTATTGTCGTGATTAAAGAAAAAGAATACCATGTATATATCTTCTATAGAGGAAGGAACCGGCAGTGTTTTATTGGGCTTTCCCGTTCTGGCATTGATGATGGTTATCTTTTTGTCTATGGTGGCCGCCAGCTTTCCATCGGGGCTTAATATTAAGCGATCCGTAACATGATCAGCCCCTTGCACATAGTTTTCGGGCTTATAGGTTTCATCGTTGAATTGTCTGATGCCATTATCATCTGTAGAAAAACGCAGGCTGTTATCGGGCATTAAGCGCTGGCTCAGATTTCGGTAAATATAAAATGGTTTGAAGTCTGCTATGCTGTTATTGAACCTTTTTTCATAATCGCCTTTATCTGTGTTTAAAAAACTAATTTCCGAGCCATTGTTGCAGGCAATATATCCTGACCCGGGAACCGCAACGGATGCAGTTCCATGATAAAGAAACAAAACATCGTCATACCCCGGCTCGGATACGGTTCGTATGGTACCAAAATCTTGTGCCTGTAATATATCTGTTTTATAGGCTTTCTGCTTATACTCATCATAAAAAACCGCCAACTGGTTTTTATCAGTTAAACAAAAACCACGGGGCCTGGACGCAGCAGGATATGTTTTTGATCTTAAAACACGAGCCGTATTTGCTTCGTAAATAGAAATA
>MKRS01000424.1 GCA_001897035.1 Bacteroidales bacterium 45-6 | reverse complement strand
TGATCAATTCTATTTCAATGTTGTCGCGGTTGAGGTTGGCAACCGGGATCGAGAGCTTGTCGCTCAAGTATCCCCACACGGCGCGTAGGATTTCTTCGTAGAACCCAGACTTGTCTTGGGCTTGAAGGTATTTCTTGGCCAATTTCAACCGCTTGTTTGCCACCTTGTTCGCTTTTTTGGTACGCAGAAGCACTAAATTGGCATTTTCCCTGATTTGTTTCCGGTAAGCAAAAGAGAATCCGGCAAACAAGACGGTGGGTAGGAGATACCACAGGTAATAGGCCCAGGAGCCGAACAAGAAGTTGTTGATGCTTTGGAACACATAAGGCTCTGTTTTCAGATAGTGGATGTCCTGTTGTGCCAAAAGATCTCTTTGATTGCCATAGTTCGACGACGAGCCGCCTTTTCCGGCATTGGGGTCTTTATCTACTTTCAAGGAAAATTCTTGCGTGGACAAGGTTTTGTAGGAGTTGCTACGGGTATCGAAATACGACATCGTAACGGCTGGAATCTTGTAATTGCCTTCGTATCTCGGGATAACAAGGTATTCGATGGTTTTGGTGCCAGACAGCCCGTTTTCTGTCACTTGCACGTTTTGGGTGATTTTGGGGTCATACGACTCGATTTCTTCGGGAAGATTAAACTCCGGATTTTTTATCAGCTTCGTGTTTCCTGTTCCCGAAATGACGACTTTGATGGTCACGGCATCGTTGGCCTTGACATGGTGCGAAGTGATGGACGACGACATGGAGAAACTGCCCACTCCGTTCGAAAAATTGCCCGGTTTGGGAGTTGGAAGGGATTCCACGTGGATGTTGATGGGCTTGGTGGTCACGGTCTTTTTCACGGCGGTCATTTCTTCACCGAAGAAAGAACTCACGCCCGAAGGCACCTGAAACACCATCTCGATTTTTCCTTGCGGGATTACTAAGTTGCCCGATCGTTGGGGAAAGAGCAGCGATTTCTTCAAATCCACGGCATAGTAGTTCTGGCCATTGTAGCTTTCCACCTTCAACTGTTGGTTTTGGGGTATGTTCACTTCTTCCACCATGAATCCTTCGAATTCGGGAAATTGCACCTGCCCGATGTCTTGCACCCCGAGGCGGGTGTAGAAGCGGAAGGTGACCAAGAATGCTTCCTGTTCGTGCACTTTTGTTTTCGAAATAATGGCCCGTATGAAGGCGTCATTGGGACTGATTCTCCCGGGGCTGGACGAGCTGGCAACTGCCTGAGGACGTTGAATTCCTTGCTGTTGCTGCTGTCTGGCTTGCGAGTTCTTGTCGGGAGGCACCACGGTCACTCTCGGCGAGTTGGAGGAATAGGCTTTCCCATTCACCTTGATGCTGGCCGCAGGCAGCGAATAGGTTCCTTCGCTCTTAGCTTGAAGGATATAGGTATAGGTGATTGATGATTCCGACGACGACTTTCCATTGATGACGGTGGT
>MKRS01000423.1 GCA_001897035.1 Bacteroidales bacterium 45-6 | reverse complement strand
CCAAGGGCGTCCCTCCGCAGAAGAGCTGGTATGCCGCCATTTTGCGCCAATCGGAATACGGCACCACCGCACCCAACAGCAGCCTGATGCCTTTGGGCGGCGAACTTTCGATGAACACCGTTACCAGCGACAACTACACCGCGAGAATGCAGGCCAACGTCAACAAATACTTTGGACACGACAAGCAGCACAACTTGAACGTGGCAATTGGAACAGAGGCAAATTCCACTACATACAACGGATTTTCCACCACGAGCAGGGGATATTACCTCGACCGGGGCAAGAAATTTGCCACATCGATCCCATCCAATTACGTAGCATATCTTAACTGGCTCGGGGCAAACAACCCCAGCATCATCGACAACAAGAGCAACCTCTTGTCGGCCTATGCTACCGTCTCCTACAGCTACAAAGACCTCTACACAGTGAATGCAAATACCCGCTACGACGGCTCCAACAAATTCGGAAGCCGAAGCAACGAGAAGCTATTGCCAGTGTGGTCAACATCCGGATTGTTGAATATAAAGGAATTAGCACACTTGCAATCGCATTGGTTAGACAACCTGACATGGAAATTATCCTACGGCGAACAAGGAAACATGATCGACAACCAGACCCCCGTGCTGACGCTCAGGAAAGGCGCATTCAGCGGGTATTACAACGAAATGCTTTCCTCCGTCAACACATTTGCCAACCCCAACCTCAAATGGGAGAAAACGCACTCCTTCAACACCGGGATCGAGACTGGCCTGTTCAACAACCGCTTGATGGTATCCCTGGAATGCTATTACAAGAAGACAACCGACATCTTCATGAACAAGCCCATATCGGACATCAACGGCTACACCTCTTATGTGGTCAACTCAGGAAACCTTGTCAACAAAGGCTACAATGTCTCCATGACCGCTGTGCCAGTGAGGACAAAAGACATCAACTGGATTGTTTCGGGTTCGTTCTCAAAAATCAGCAATAAAATGGAAACCACACCCGGCAGCGAGGTCTATGAGCTCAATAACTTCTTGAATGGAACCGCAGTGGTGAAGGGCCAGCCCATCGGCACTTTTTATTCTTACAAGTTCGTCGGGCTCAATCCAACCGATGGAGGTCCCCTGTTTGACGACTGGGAAGACCGCGCCACAGAACTGATCGGCTTGAGCAAATACGACACGTTCACCAAGGTGCTTGTCCCTACCGGGAAACGCGACCCCGACATGTCCGGAAGCTTCAACACCACGTTCAGCTACAAGTCGTGGAGATTGACCGCTTTCCTCAACTATAGCTTAGGAGCCAATATCCGCCTGTTCAAATTGTTCTCCCAAACAGCAGACGGCATAACAAGCGGATCCATCTATCCCGAATACAACCTCAACAAGGAATTGATAAACCGCTGGAAAAAACCCGGGGACGAGCAATACACCAACATCCCGTCGATCATGGGAAGCAGCACCTCCGGCTATTACAACTACAGCAGACACTTCTCGGCAGGCGACAACTACAAAGGCATAAAATTGGCCGAAGATTCGTGGACAATGTATGACTATTCCAACATCCGAGTGGTCAGTGCAGACTACCTCCAGCTGTCAAACCTGAGCCTGACCTACGAAATTCCGGCCAGCGTATTGAGTAACTACAAAATGCACCGCGTGGCAATCACTTTGTCGGGAGCAAACCTGTACACCCTCTGCGCCAAGGAACTCAAGGGACAAGCCCCAACCCAGTCGGGCTTCGCCGCCGTGCAGCTCTCCGACAGGCCAAGCTACACATTGGGGATAAATGTTGAATTTTAATATGGAAAGGAACGAAAATATGAAACAAAACATGATTTCCGATCAATTGCCAAAACTTATCATAACAAGCTCACTCGGTGGCCCATGCCGAATGAAACAAACGTCGAACCGAATGAAATATATACAATATCTTGCAGTAGCCTTCATGGCCGTATGCCTAAGCAGTTGTTCCCACTTTTTGGAAGAATATTCGCAAGAAACGGATTATGCCAATTCCTGGGAAGACCTCAACGAAACACTTTTGGGCGACTGCTACATGCCGGTGGCCTCAAGTGATGTGATCGCTAAGTCGGGAGATTCCTTGCAGTTCATTCACTTCATGGGAGATGAACTGGAAGAATGCACCGAATCGTGGGACAACAAGGACATGGACTATGACGCCAAAGATCGCATGTTCGGCTATTTCACCTGGCAGCAGAGAGTCGATCAAAACGACACCTACACAGGTTACAACCATGAGAACGGCGGCTGGACAGAGATTTACCGCCTCATCAACGTAGCCAACAACGTGATCTATTCACTCAAAAAAGTACCGCAAGCGACAGATGCCGAGAAAAAAGGAGTATTGAAAGTGGACGGCGAGGCTCACTTCCTCAGAGCGTTCTATTATTTCTGGTTGGTGAACATTTACGGAAATGCCTATTCTCCGGCTACCGCCAAGACTGACTTGGGAGTACCCATCAAATTGTCGGAAACAGTGGAGGATAAGGTTTTCAAACGCAACACCGTGCAGGAAGTTTACGACCAAATACTTCTCGATCTTCAGCAAGCGGAATCAGACCTATCGCAAACCACTGTTTCCAGTTCCATCTACCGGGCAAACATCACTTCCGTGCAGTTCCTGTTGAGCCGCGTTTACCTCTACATGCAAAACTGGGGCAAGGCTGCGGAATACGCAGGCAAAGTACTAGATGCCCATCCCGAGCTTCAGCCATTGGCCAACCTGCAAGGCGGAGAGTTGTCGAAAGCCTCCGTGGAAACCATTTTCTCGATGGGCGGAAACTCGTTACCGTGCGCCACAACTTACAAATACAAAGGATTCACCGTCTCTAAAGATTTGTACGATACGTACAGCGACAACGACTTGAGGAAAACAAAATACTGGTGGGCTTGGGGAGACTTTATCGGCTACGCCAAGTTAGCTCCGCAGAACACGAGCCAGGCTGATCCCACTTCCGTCAGGTATTACTACATCACCTACAACGAAGGGTGGATATACCTATCTTGCGAAGTGTCGGATAAATTCCTGTTCCGTTCGGCAGAAGCCTACCTGATTAAGGCAGAAGCCGAAGCCTACCTCGGAAACGAAGGGCAAGCCCAAAGCGCCATCAACACGTTGAGGGAATACCGCTATCAAAAAGGAACCGACTTCCAAGTGACATCCACCGGCGAAGAATTGGTGAAAACGATCCGGGAAGAACGGCGCAAGGAATTGGCGCTGGAAGGCCTCCGGTGGTTCGACTTGAGACGATATGCAGTCTGCGAGAAATATCCCGAATCAAAAAAGATTGTCCGAAACTATTATTATTACGAAAGCCGCAACTCCGGTGTCAAAACAGAGTACCACACCTTCGTACTGGCGCCCAACGACAAGGCATACACGCTTCCGATCCCTCAATATGTGATCGATTTCAACACCGGAATGCAGAACAACGAGCGCCCAAACCGTACCTACACAGTGACGCCGCTCAAGTAGAACGCAACCAAGCGGTAACAGACTCCGAAAACAAATAAAGTAAAATTTAATCGTATGAGAAAATACATATCCATCTTGTCCATCCCTCTCTTCCTGCTGGCCACTGGCTGCACGAACGAGGATGAACTCACGCCGAGCAACGCCGACAAGAACTACTTTGCGCCCGCCGACAATGCAACAGACCAAGAGTCACTCCTCAGGAAAGAGTTTTATGCTTCTGAAAAATGCTATATCCTCTTCAACGACACCTTGCGCCACGAGGCACTCGGCACCGACGTGAACGGCGACACCCAGTATTTCACGGAAACCATAGACTTGAGCTATGTAATGACCGGATACGCGCAATACAAGTACAAATACAGCTACTTGCCAACTATCGACCAGAAAAAAGAAGCCATATCCTTCATGAAGGCTTATGTCTTGAGTCATCTGTCCTCCAAACTCCGCCCTTTCTCGTGGCTGTTGGTTAGCAACATATCGCGGTTTACCATTTCAGATGCCAGCCTCTATTACGACTCCGACGTTCCCTTTGTTACCGGGAAACGCACTACGGCCATCGCAACGCAAAACATCGCCGACATGGACGAAGGTCAACGCCAGGATCTCGCCACATCGATACTCAAGGAGGTGCTCGTGCTGAAACTTACCGCCCAGCCGGAAGACGTATTGAAACCATTCAGCAAATACAGCGCATCCTATTATGGAAACTACATGGCGACCTATCCGGACGACGAAACGGCAAACATGCAGATGCTGAACGAAGCCGGCTACATCGAGCCCCACTACCTGTGGGATATCTACCCTTTGCAAGGAGTGTATCCTACACTTCAGGAAGATATCAAAGCTTATGTGAACTTGGTGCTGGCGCAATCGCCCGAAACTGTCAACGAACAATATAGCGGATATCCGCTGGTGATCGCTAAATTTAATGCGATGAGAACCCTTGTCGCAGATCTTGGCTATACATTCTAATCAGAACAAGTTATGAAAGAGAATACAATTTTTGGAAAATTACCAAAATCCATGATAAAAAAATCATGCGAGCTTTTGCCTATCCTTGCATCGACATTAAATAGTATGAGATCGACAGTTGCCCTTGTCACCATCTTGGTGGTGTGCATGAGCTACGGCTGTAGCAACGATGACAACGCCTCCCTGCCAACAGTGAAACCGGAAGCTTCTGGCACTTTTGTTGACCCGCGCGACGGCTTCAACTACAATTGGGTGAGGTTCAACGGCTTGGACTGGACTGTGGAAAATTCGCACTTTCAGACTTCGGAAAACACTTACGGAGTTTATGTCCTCAATCAAACGATCGGCGAAACTTCCGAAGAAACCACCGCAAGGACAATTGCCAAATATGGCTACCTTTACACCTACGAAGGCGCCCTCGAAGCGGCTCCCGAAGGTTGGAGGGTACCCACGGACAACGACTGGAAAAAGCTCGAAGAAGCGTTGGGAACTTCGACCGAAGATGCCGACAAAACAGACTGGCGCGGACAAAATGCCGGGACGCTCATGACCCAGGGAAAGGACGGGACGGGACTAAGCTTCCAATACTCGGGATATTGGACGGCGACCACCTCCTCCTTCGGCTCTCCTTACCGACTGATGGGTGCATACGGCTTCTATTGGACGGCCACCGAGGACACTTCCAAAGGAGATGCGTTCAGCTATTACCGAAAAATCGTGTACAACAGCCCGCAAGTGTTCCGTTATAGCGGCGACAAAAAAAACATGCTCAGCGTGCGCTTTGTGCGCGACGCATCCAATTAAAAATTGACAATCAAAAATGAAAAGAATAATCACAATCATTGTCCTTCTTGTGTTATTGAAACCTTGCGTTGAGGCACAAAACAAGGGCTTCACCCTCGAAGGCTGCATTCCCGGAATGAAAGATGGCATAGTGGTGGCCTTGCTTTCGGCAGAAGACAACGAACGCCCCACTTTGGCGGAAGACACGGTCAGGAACGGATGCTTCAAGCTCCGGGGGAGCGTGCCCCATCCCACATTATGCACCTTGATAACCAACAATCTGGAAAATGCACCCAAAACAGCAAACGGCGAGCAAGCAAATATTCACTGGACTTATACCGATGTCTTTGTGGACAATGCGCCGATGCGTGTCGTCACCGATCACTACGACAGCATTCCGGTGAATGAGCCGGTGACCAAGCATTTCGCTGTGGAAGGAGGGAAGGTGCAGGAAGATTTCAACACCTACAACCGGATGCTTCTGACTGAAAAAGAGAAGGGAAAAGAATTAAGCGACAGCGCATTGATGCAACTCCAAATCAAGTTTATCCATTCCAATCCGCAATCGGCGATGTCAGTCGTGCTCGCGAATAACCTCTTACAAGGGGCATACCGCCTGCAAAGGGAGCAAATCCTGGATTTACAAAAGGCCATCACTTCCGTTCCCGACGACACGATTCGCCTCGCTGAGTTTCGCAAAAATTCCGCTCTCGCCCTCCGTTCGGCGGTGAACAGCGACCTCGTCAACCTGCCTCTTTTCGACCTCAATGGCAAAAGCCGAAACCTTACGGAAGTGATCCCGAAAGGCAAATACGTGCTGATAGACTTTTGGGCTTCCTGGTGCAGTATCTGCCTGATGGCGATTCCCGACATCAAAAAAGTGGCTGCTCGCTATCCGGATAATTTTGCCGTGGTCGGCATATCGGCAGACACCAACCTGCAGGCCTGGAAAAACTCCATCAAGAAAGAAAAACTCGGCTGGGAGCAATACCTGCTCACTCCCGAAGGGCTAAAAGGATTGAAAGAGAAATACCTTGTGGCCGGAGTACCCTACTACCTGATTGTAGATCCACAGGGAAAAGTGGTCAACTCGCCTGTCAATGCAGAAGACATAACGAAGCATGTCAACCAATTTTGTAAATAAATAAGCAATTGCAAAAATAAATTGTCGTATTTTTTTAACGCAAGGCATAGCCTTTAGCTATTAGCTGATAGCTGTTAGAAAAGCCTAATGGCTAAAAGCTATTGGCTATTGGCTATCAGCTTACATATTTTACGACTATACATAAATATCATTACTTAACTGAAAATAAAAATGAAAAAACAAATGAGAACAAGAGCAATCACTCCTGTTTTGGGACTATTGGCCATTTTGCTAATGAGCGCAACAGCGATCGCCGACAAAAGCGGCTACACTATCTCCGGCACTGTCAAAGGTGGTCAAGAAGGCGACACCCTTATTTTAGCCGAATTGGATTACCTGAATCTGATTCCTGTCGATACCACGGTCATCAAGAATGGCAAATTCGTTTTCACGGGAGACCAAAAGGAAGCAACCTTCCGGTATATCGCCCAAATCAAAAACGGGCTGGTAAAAGATGGAAATGGCTTCATGCTGGAAAATGGCAACATCTCAGTCAACATCGGGGACAGCATCCAAGGCGGACACGGAACGCCAAACAACGAGCTATGGAATCAATTCAATGACGAAAACAACCGAATCGGAGCCAAGGCTGATCCCTACTGGAAAGTGGCGAATGACAGCACGCTGGATGCGGGCAAACGTACCGAAGCCCAAAAAGAGCTGGACAAAATTGACAAGCGGCAATCCGAGTATCTCCTCAGCTTCATCTGCCAAAACATCACATCAGGTGTGGCGCATTACTTACTCACTTCTTATTATCCCTCGATGGATATTCCAACCTTGGAAAAAACAGTAGGGGCAATGGAAAAGGCTGGAGTCAAAGACGAGCTTTATGCCACCGTCTCGCAGAAGCTGAACGCCATCAAAAATACCGGCATCGGTAGCACCTTCACGGACATCGAGCTGAACGATCCAGATGGAAAACCGATCAAGCTTTCGACCTATGTGGGGAAAAACAAAGTGACCTTGATCGACTTCTGGGCTTCGTGGTGCGGACCATGCTTGGCCGAAATGCCCAACGTGATAAAAGCTTACGAGCTTTACAAGGACAAAGGCTTTGGAATCGTCGGGGTTTCCTTAGACAACAAGGCCGAGGCTTGGAAGGCTTGTATCCAGAAGTTGAAACTCTCCTGGCCGCAGATGTCCGACCTCAAAGGTTGGCAAAGCAAGGGTGCAGCCGCCTACGACGTAACCTCCATCCCGGCCACCGTACTCGTCAACCAGGAAGGAAAGATCATCGGCAAAAACCTCCGGGGTGAAGATCTGACCGAAAAGCTAAAAGAGTTATTGAACGTAAAATAAGAACGCTATGCGAATTGCTGGGAGTATTAACATCCGGCGAATTCGCATTCCACCACACAATTATTTTTTCTATATTTGCACCCAATGAAAACAAGAACATTTTTTGAAAGAGGCTGTCACGGCCTCTTTTTATTCCTTTTGATAAGCATCGCCTACCCGGCGAATGCAATTCAGAAAAAGGCACCGCAAAGTAAACCGGCCAAAGAAGCCGGGCTACCAGTGGACCCGAAAGTCAAAATCGGCAAATTGCCCAACGGATTCACCTATTATATCCGCAAAAACGCCGAACCCAAAAACAGGGTCGTGATGTATCTCGTCAACAAAGTGGGTTCCATCCTCGAAACCGACGAGCAACAGGGGCTGGCCCATTTCATGGAACACATGAATTTCAACGGCACCACCCATTTTCCCAAGAACGAGCTTATCAGCTACCTGCAGAAATCGGGGGTAAATTTCGGCGGCGACCTCAATGCCTACACCTCGTTCGACGAAACAGTGTATCAACTACCCTTACCAACCGACGACCCCGAACTCCTCAAGAACGGTTTTCTGGTGATGCGCGACTGGGCCAAAGGAGCAACGCTTGAAGCCGACGAAATAGACAAGGAGAGAGGCGTGATCTTAGAGGAAAAACGGCTGGGAAAGGGGGCGCAGGAGAGATTGCGCGACCAATATTTGCCCATCATCACCAACCAGTCGAGATACAGCAAGAGGCTGCCCATCG
>MKRS01000422.1 GCA_001897035.1 Bacteroidales bacterium 45-6 | reverse complement strand
TGGCAGGTGTGTTTTTGGCAAAATAAATCGATCGATGCCCCGCAGATGAAAAGCAAATTTGGTCTGATATATTTAATGGTAGTGGTGATGATCCTCCTGGAGGCTTGTCATACGACGAAATATGTTCCTGACGGAAAATACCTGCTCGATAAGGTTGACATTAAATCCAATGTGAAGGGAATCAGTTATTTCGATCTGGCTCCTTATTTGAAGCAGTCTCCCAATTACAAGATTTTCGCACTTTACAAACTGCCGCTCCATCTTTACAGCCTTTCGGGAACGGATTCTACCAGATTTTATAACCGGTGGTTGAAAAATATGGGCGAGCCTCCAGTGCTTTACGACACTATTCTCAGCATCAGGACACAGGATGAGCTGAGACGTATTTTCGTCAACAAAGGATATGTGAATGCCGACGTACTTGCCCAAGTGAAATATAAGGGTAAAAAAGCGAGCGTCACTTACGTTGCCCACCCCAACAAGCCTTTTGCAATTGTCGATTACAAGATACAGCAACCTGATTCCATATTTGCCAGCTTGGACCAGTCGTCTCCAAAGTCACGCCAAGGAGCAGCTCTTACAATGGATTCGCTCTCGTTGATGCGGGGAACATTGGTCAAGAAAGGAATGTTATTCGATTTGAATTTACTGGATCAAGAGCGTGACCGCGTCGCATCGCTGTTTCGGCGAAATGGCTATTTCACCTTCAACAAGGAATTTGTCGGTTTTGTTGCCGACACCTTATCAGGCAATCAATCGGTGAATCTGGAAATGGTGTTTTATCCTTTTGGCAAACAGTTGAGCGACGGTCACGTAGAAGAGGGGCCTCACCCTAAATATTTCATTCAGTCCGTCCAGGTGTATGTCGATTACGATCCCTTGAGAGATGGTAACCTCAACACCTACCACCCGAAAGATAGTGCTAACTACGACCATTGCCAAATCTATTACGGGGAGCATGGACGCTATATCAAATCTTCCATCTTGATGGAAAGCATCCATCTCAGGCCTGGAATGGAATACAACGACCAGTTGGTGAACATGACGTACGGAGCCTTGTCTCGATTGGATATTTTGAGGAATATTAATATTCGTTTTTTGCCTTTAGAACAAGGAGATAGTTCGAAATTAGCGTGTTTTATAAGCTGTTTTCCTGAAAAGAGGCAAGGTTTTGTCTCGGAAATAGAAGGGACGAACACGACAGGTTTTTCAGGTTCCGCTGCGCTCGGTGCTGCGGCCAGTTTGAGCTACCGCCACCGGAATATTTTCAGGGGGTCGGAACTATTCAATGTGAAGCTCCAAGGTTCTTTTGACGCACTTTCATCCAAGTCTTTCGACCTGAAGAGCAATTATTATGAAGTTGGCGGAGAAACTTCGCTGACCTTTCCCCGTTTCATAGCCCCTTTTCTTTCGGGCGAGTTCAAGCGGAAATCACGTGCTTCGACGCAGCTCACCACAAGCTATATCTATCAGCAATTTCCTAAATATTATAAGCGGACGATACTTGCCGGAGGTGTCAAGTACATCTGGCAGAGTCAGCGCAATCCGTTGTCGAAACAAACTTTGGATTTGCTGGATTTGAGTTACGTGCATTTCCCCTATTTGTCGAAAAGCTTTTATGAAGGGTTACCTCAATATACGCGTGTGTATAGTTTTCAAGACCAGTTTATTGCAGGTGTCGGGTATTCGATCAACAACAGCAACTTTAACCCGCTGGTAAAGAGCATGCAACCGATACACACCTTCCGCGGTTCGGTGGAAACTGCTGGCAATCTGCTCGATTTGTCGGCCAGAATGCTTAAAGTAGAGGCAGACTCGGTGGGGATGAGAAAAATATTTGGGACGTATTATGCGCAATACGCCAAGGTGAATGTGGATTATAGCAAGTCTGTCCGACTGGACCCGAAGAATTCCATAGCTTGGCACATCGGTGGCGGAATTGCTGTTCCTTACGGGAATTCCAAAACGGTTCCGATACTGAAACGCTTTTTTTCGGGGGGATCGACAAGTGTCCGTGGCTGGAATGTCCGCGAATTAGGGCCAGGTAGCTACAACAGCAGCAGCGCAACCTTTTATAATCATTCGGGCGATATTCGCCTGGATGCAAATGCGGAATACCGGAGCAAGGTGTTTTGGAAATTCGAGCTGGCTGCTTTTCTGGATGCCGGGAACATTTGGACAGTGAAGAATTATGAAGGCCAGGAGGGTGGGATTTTCAGGATCGACTCTTTTTACAAGCAAATTGCTGCGGCATGGGGCTTGGGGCTGCGGCTCGACTTTGATTTTGTATTGATCCGACTCGATTGTGGGTGGAAAGCATACGACCCCGCCGACAACACAGGCCTGTCCAAATGGCAAGTGCTGTATCCTTATAAGTTTGCAAGAAACACGGCTTGGCACATTGCTGTCGGTTATCCGTTTTGATATGATGTTATTTCCAAAATATTTCTTGGACAATCTCCCGGTGATAGCATAAGGCTCCAGCCAATTTTTAAGCCGTCGCGAATGGGCGGCTTGAAGCTTGTTTAATAGAAAACCTATGTTTTAGGAGATCTTAATATTTGTTTTTTGCAATATTTTTTATTGATATATTTGATGCTACCTTGGCTGAAATCTATATCTCTTGTGAACTTGCTTGATTGATCTTACGACTTCTTTTTGCTTTTAATTACTTTAAGTGCTTGTTTATTAGATCTGTATTGAGGGAGCCTTAGATCCTCTGATTTTGATTTGATTACTGTTGGCAGGTATTTAACTCTCTGTCTATTTGAAAGATTCTGTGTGTTTTTTCAAAAAATGTATTATTTGGTAAGAAAAAAATATCTATCTTTGCTTCTCGTCGTTTACTATGAATTGAGGCAAAGGAAAATCTTGACATAATTCATCATTACTGTCCATTTTAAAGTATAACCATATTTATAGTAGCGATTTTGTTTTTTTAGTTGATAGGAAGATCAAGGAGTATCGTTTTATTTTCATCCCATTTTGTTTTTTTCGGCTTTAGCAGTTTTAATTAGTAATTAATACATCTTTAGTATATAAACTATATTTATCAGTTATGAAGATTTTCAGACATCTTTTGCTTGCATCGTTGTTCGCTGTCAGCTTTGTTTTCTATTCGTGTGGGGATAAGGATTATTATGATGAGTCAAAGAATATTGCATCAAAAGCAGAATTGTTTTCTGTCAGTATCGCTATTTCCAACAATTTCGATTGGTTGACAACGAAATCTGTTAAACTATCTGTTGGGGTGGATGACCAGTACAATGGACAGTACTTTTACCGTGTTGATGTATATGACGCAAATCCGCTGTTTGAGCCAAATGCGAAGCTGCTGGGAGCTGGCGTGGCAAAGTCAGGGCACGATTTCGAGAGCAACGTTGTTGTGCCGGCAGGAGTACGAACTTTTTATGTTATGCAAACTGACCCGACAAAGGGAGAGACTTTGACGGCGATAGACGTAACTTCTTCCAACCTTGCGTACAAGTTTTCCTCCGTGTCAACTCCGTCAGTATCTAATTTGATGGCTGCTGTATCGAGCCGAGCATTAAAAAGTGTGGCCTTAGGATCTTCTTATAGCCTTCCGGCTAATTATCAAGTGATTTCGGAAACGAGCGGTTATCTGCAGCGGGATTTGAATGGCGGCCCTTATTTGGTAAGTGGCAATGCCAGTTTCAGCGGAGTGAACTTTTGGAATTCCGGCGATATATATGTGACCGGTACTTTAGAAGTTACTTCCAACTTCCAACTTCCAGCCAATAGCCGGTTGATCGTGCTTAGTGGTGGCGTTGTCAAAGTTAGCGGGCAAATGGAGGTTTTAGGCAACTCCACTTTCTACAACGGAGGATCGACTACTGTGGGTGGAACTTTGAAGATAACGAATGATAACGGTGTCATCATCAACGAACATACAATAAAGGCGGCAAATGTGGAAGTCACCAACAACAATAGCTCTTTTCAGAATAATGCTTTAGCGGAGATTGCCGGGAACATCAGGATAACAAATTTAGGCTTGTTTAAAAACCAAAGTACGCTTACGGGCGGCTCCTTGACTTTGGATAACGGCTTGTTGGACAACTATGGCACGACAACAATATCGGGAGCTACCGACGCTACTAACAACACGGTCAAGATCAGAAATTACGGCGCATTCTCAACAAACACATTGTCGATGCAAGGCGGGGCCAAGGTGTACAATTATTGCCACATGATGGTTGCGGATAATTTAACCATGACCGACGTTTCCCTTTACAACGGCGATGGTAGCCTCTTGACAACAGCCAACATATCTTTGAACAATACACGCATAGAGTTGGGTAGTGCCTCCCTGATGAACGTGACGAATGCTGCCACATACAAATATAATCCCGGAGCTTCTGGCTTTGGCTTTTACGGTGTTGGGTCAAACAAGGCCCTGTTAAAGATTGGCAAGGTGATTAATGCTGGATACGCAAGCATCATACATTATGCAGGCAACTTGGAAATAGAATGCTACGACCATCCGGCGGCCGTGATCGATCCCTGGAATATCCGCTGGACACAAAGCGGAGTCACTTGGGCTGGAGCAGGAGGCTCAACCTTAGTCATTGCTGCCACGGATTGCAACGGTGGAGGATATAATGTGCCTAAAACTGAAACTCCAAAAGACCAGACTCCAACGCAGGTTGCCTTGGGAACATATAGTTATGCTTTTGAAGACAACTGGCCAAAGTATGGTGACTATGACATGAATGATTTTGTCTCAGACATAGCCTTGACTCGCTTTCAAAATGCTGATAACAAGACTACAAAGCTTGTCGTAAACGCCTCTTTGCGGGCTGCTGGTGCAAGCAGGCGAATTGCAGCGGCCATTCAGTTAGATGGTGTAAACGCGAATGACGTGAAATCAGTGACATATTCCAGAAGCGATTTGGTTGGATCGACCTTCCTCTTGTCTTCGAATGGAGTGGAAACAGGCCAAACTTATGCCGTACTGCCTATTTGCGATGATGTTCATAAAGCGTTCGGATTTGATAGCCCAGTGTTTGTGAACACAAAAAGTGTTTCTGTGGCTCCGGTTCCGGTAACTATCACGGTTGAATTCAATTCTCCTCAAAAATTAGTAACCAATGACGACTTGAATGTCTTTATTGTAACAGCCGGATACAAAGGCATCAGGACGGAGGTGCATTTGAATGCTCGTAAACCGACAGACAAGGTTAATAGAAGCCAGTTCATCTCTGCGAATCTAAGCTCTCCGGACAATCCCTACCGTTCTGCCGAGAACCTGATATGGGGGCTTTGTATCCCGGAATCTTTCAACTATCCGGCGGAGACGGAAAAGATCACCGACAAATATACTCACTTCAAGGCGTGGGTTGCAAGCGGAGGTATAGACTATACCACATGGTATAGAGGAAATTAAGGAAAATCTAATAAAAGCAAAGTCAGCACAGGCAGTGCCTCCTGCTGATTTTGCTTTCTCGTGAAACAAAAAGTAATGTGTTGTCCAAAGGAAGGGCAACTATAGCCAACATATTTTATTGTAGCAATGAAAAAGAGCATTCTTATAATAGACGACAAACCGTCTATCGGACAAGTTATTGCTTTGTATTTGTCTTCTGAATATGAGTTCCATTATTTTGACAACCCAATTAATGGAATAAATTGGCTTCAGGAGGGCAATATGCCTGATTTGATTATTTCCGATATCTATATGCCGGAGATGAAGGGTACGGAGTTCCTGTCCTTTGTTAAAAAAAATGAACTCTTCAAACATATACCAATCATATTTTTGTCGGGCGAGGAAGAAAGCAGCGTGAGGATAAAGGTGTTGGAGGAAGGGGCCGAAGATTTTATTCTCAAGCCCTTTAACCCATTGGAATTGAAGGTCAGGATTAAAAAGGCATTGAAATGAACCCTTGTTTTTTGTACGTAGGGACCAATGTGGACATAATCAGGCATTATGACCAGATAGTTTTGGATGTGGTGGGCGAGCCCCTCTTGGTGGCCAGCAACTATTTGTCGGCCATCCGCCAGATGAGCCAGATAGGCCGCGGCAAACAGTTTTTCCTATTGTATGAAAAAAATAATCCCCACACCGACACAACTGCCTTGTCCCAATTTAGGTTGGGCAATCATCACATTGTTTTAGTGACCGATAAATTGTCGCTGGAAGAAAAAAGCATATATTTGTCTGCTGGAGTGAGGAACACAATCCCGTTGCACGCCGGGAAAGAAGCTTTTTTTGACATCATTCACTTTTCCGAGAAACTACTTCGCAGGCCTACACATGTAGTGTCCACTGATAATTCCTCGAATAATTTCACCTATCGTTTGCCTTTTGGAAAAAGGGCCTTCGATATTCTTTTCTCGTTGACTGTTATTCTTCTGCTTTCCCCCGTTTGGCTTCTTATTGGTCTGGCAATTCGTTTCGAAAGCAAAGGCCCGATTGTTTACAAGTCGAAAAGAGTCGGCACCAACTACAGGTTGTTTGATTTCTTGAAATTTCGTTCCATGTATATAAACGCAGATAAGAAACTGAAAACTTACACGTCCCTCAATCAGTATGGAAGCGAGCAGTCAGCAATAGAAGAGGTGAGAGGGCAAAAAAAAACACCGGCTGGCGAGGATTTCAGCAAGGTTTTTGTCAGTGACGATGAGATCCTCTCTGAAAAAGAATATATCCAGAGGCAGAAGGTCTCTAAAAAAAGCACTTTCGTAAAATTGGAACGTGACCCGCGTGTCACAAGGGTAGGGAGAATACTCCGCAAATATAGCTTGGATGAACTTCCCCAGCTATTCAATGTGCTCAAGGGGGACATGTCGATTGTAGGCAACCGCCCGCTACCCCTTTACGAAGCCGAACTGTTGACAAGCGATGAAGCCATCGAACGCTTCATGGCTCCAGCGGGAATAACTGGACTCTGGCAAGTCGAGAAAAGGGGCGATTCGGGAAAATTGTCCGCTAAGGAACGCATCGAGCTGGACATAAAGTACGCCCGAAACTATTCTCCTTTGTACGATCTGAAAATTCTGTTCAAGACATTCACTGCCTTCGTGCAGAAAGGAGATGTGTAGAAGTTTATAGAAAGCCATTCATAATTGAGTTTGAGTCATGTATAGATACTTGTTAATTGGTTTTGTGGCCTTCTTCCTTACGCAGGCACTGCTCGCTCAGGAAGGCCTCCGGCTGGATTCGATCGACTATAACAAGCTGGAGATACCTCCGCTTGCGGTGCTCTTTGAGAATGCACGCAAAAGCCCGGCTGTGGAACTGTACCAAGCTAAAATGGAAGAGCAGGCCAGCCTCTTAAAGACCGAAAAACGGAGCTGGCTGAAGTATTTCAAGGTGGGTGGCTCGTGGCAATACGGGCGCATGGGGGTCACCTCCGCTTTTTCAGATCAGTCTTCGCCGCTGTTCTACAGCTACTCCGGTGTAAGACAGAATTCGTATTATGGATCTGCCTCCATCTCAATCCCATTGGATGATTTTTTTGATCGCAAAAACCGGATCAAGAGACAGCAAATGGCCACCGTATCTACACAGCTGGAGATAGAGAAATGGCACGATGAACAGAAGCTACGCATTATTGAAGTATATACGAAGGTGCTGAAGGATCTGAAGCTCTTAAAACTAAAGGCTCAGTCTGTCACATTTGCAAATGCGCAATTTGAAACAAGCTTAAATGACTTCAAAAATGGGAATATCAAAATTGGGGATCTCAACACGGCCAAGTCCATTCAAATGACTGCTACGGAAAGCTACGAGGGATCAAAGGCAGAGTTAAATGAGGCCATTCTTCAGATGGAGGTACTGAGCCGAACTAAAATAATATCGAAATAAATTTTTGAAGAATATGTTGCTATATATCTTTCGTTTTTTTTATAGGATTCGCTGGTGGGTGATAATTGGCCCATTGGTCGTCACTCTGTTGGCTGTATGGAAAACACGAAATATGTCTAGGACATACGATGCTGAAATGACAGTTTACACAGGCGTTGTGTCCGGATTTGGAATAGAATCAGAGCAGTTAGGCAATCAAGACTGGAATATTCTCAATAACACCCTGCAGAATATTATTAATATAATTGTTTCTAAGGAAACCTTAAAAAATGTATCGTTGCGTCTTTATGCCCGCTGCATGATTTACGGAGATCCAAACAAAGACAATAATTATATATCTGCGGAGCATTATAAGCAGTTGGTGGCGATCACTCCGAAGGATGTGTTGAGTTTGATTGATAAATCTTCTGAGGAAAATACGATTGAAAGACTCAAGAAGTATGAAAAACCGTCGCGTGATAATTTTATTTATGGATTATTTAACTGGTACCATCCTCATTTTAGCTATAATGCTTTAAAGAATGTACGGGTGCAACGGGTAGAAAATAGTGATATATTGAATATCAGTTATGAGAATAATGACCCTGGTGTAGTTTACCAAACTTTAGATGTGCTGAATGATGTATATGTGAAAGAA
>MKRS01000421.1 GCA_001897035.1 Bacteroidales bacterium 45-6 | reverse complement strand
TTTCAATGTTTTCATCTTTTCAACATTTTCACCGTTTATTCCACCAATATACCAATGACTTCCTTTTTGTCTGGCCAAAATAATGTCACGACCAGGATAACCATCAAGCAGTTTGGTGTTGTCCCAGGTATTTGGAACATCTTTCAGAAAAGTTTTTGCCGCATCAGGCAAAGCATAATATCCTTCAGGACGATCAGCCAAATGCTGGAAACCCGATTCGAACACCACACTTAAAGCAAGCTCATGCCCATACGAAGTAATATGCGGATATTGCGAATTGGTGAAAGTGACAGGTGTGTAGTCCATCGAACCAACCACGTTGCGCGTAAACGGCAGTGTGGCGTTGTGCTCAGGAGCAGCTGGGGTAAATTCCGGCCCATTGTTGTACCACTCGGCACCACGGACTCCCTCGTAGGTCATCAAGTTCGGGTAAGTGCGTTGCCAGCCGCGCGGCACCAGGCAACCGTGAAAGTAAACCATTATATTGAACTTAGCAGCATCATCCAAAATATCGAGATAATACTTGATCATATCCTGCTTTTCACTTTCGAAGAAATCAATCTTAACGCCCACGATTCCTAACTTATTCAGTTTGGTGAATTCTTCCACCCTGTTTTCGTGGGTGAGCATCCGGTTCATAGGGGTGGCAGTAACCCAGTTGTGATCGCCTCCCGAGTTGTACCAAATCAGCGGTTTTAATCCTTTTGAATAAATATATTTTACTGCATCTTCAAGCTTTCCACCATTGCCCATGGCATCCCACTCCCAATCGAGCAGCGTATAGGACCAGTTCATGGAAGCAGCAAGGTCAGCAAAATCGCATACTACCTTATAATCTTTTGTTCCGTGGTTGTCCGACCAGTAGTTCCACGAAGCTTTACCGGGTTTTACCCAGTCGGTATTGGTCAGTTTCGAAGGCGTTGAAACATCGTTGACAAGCGTAGATTCGACAATATCGGACAAACCACCCATAACAACCACGCGCCAGGGCGATTTCCAAGGAAGCGCGATTGTCGGTTGCGATTCTCCTTTTCCACGTCCGTTCCATGAGTCTGGGAAGGCAAGTTTGTATCTGGTTTTATCTCCATAATTTGTAAGTTTTGTGCCACAATATGTGCTGTTTACATCCGCCTCATGAATTAAATACCAGCATGATTTATCCGCTGTATTGAACAAAGCCGGATATCCCCAGTCTTTTTGTTCATTTCCATCTTTCATCATAGTGTACAAACCTTCATTGGCTGTATTAAACTTTTCGAGCCAACGTTGTGTACTATCAGGAATGGAGTATGCCGTCAATTCATCTTTCACCACAAATTTCCCTTCTTTCTCGGGAAACTCGTACCGGAAAGCAATTCCGTCATTGTACGCACGGATAATCAGATTCAATTTAGCTTTCGATGGATTTTCGAACGAAACGACCACTTCGTTTGCCGAATTGCTGCATCGGCTGCGTTTTCCGAGAACATCGGTGTATTGTTCGTTTACCGAAACGGCTTTACCGACTTTCAGGAATTTCAATTCGGAAGAAAAATCCTGATCGCTGCGCGAAAGCCCTAAACCGATAGCCGGAATGACTTCTGAAACTTTGTCTTTATTGGCGTAATTGACCTGCAAATGCCAGTTACCAGCAGTATTGTTTTGCTCGCAAAACAGTGCCACATTGATTTTCTTATTTGGCGACAAAACTGAAACGGTTTGACCAATTGCCTTGCCGGAACTCAATAACACTAAACCTGAGATTAAAAATAGCTTTGATAATGAAATGATTTTGGTCTTCATGGTACTTCTAATTATTTCAATGTGATTTTAAACACCACTGCAATATCGTTGGGACATACTTTTGGTTTAGTAATTGAAAGCACTTCGCCACCCTGTTTCCACGATAACTTTTCTTTACTGCCAAGCAGCTCTATTTTTTTGATTTTGCTGTTTTTGCTGTTTTTGCCAAGCGATTTTAAGCTAATATCTTCGGTGGGAACTCCCATCACCGTGACATAAAGCACATTTCCCTTTTGGTTGTAACGAATATCTTTTGCAGTATAAGCAAGATTACCTTCGTTGAAACCGGCACCATCCAATTTATTCACAGCATCCACCGAAGGACCTTCGCCGAAAATTTTCCACGGGCGTGTATCGAAAATACTTTCTTTGTTCACATCCATCCAGGCAGCAATTCCTTCAAGAATGGCCACTTCTTTATCGTCGATGGCACCATCGCCACGAACAGGGATATTGAGCAACAGGTTTCCGTTTTTGCTTACAATATCCACCAACATCCGGATAACAGTTGAGGCCGATTTGTAACTTCCATTTTCGTAAATACCTTTGCTATAATGCCAATCGCCGATACAAGTACAGGTTTGCCATGCTTTTTCTTGTGCTTTGTCGGGTGCACCACGCTCTACGTCCCAAACCATACATTTCTTTTGATCATCGGATAGCTGTTTGCCAAACATTACGGCTTCCAGCTTGCCTTTGTGCATAGCCATATTGGTATTGTAGTAGTGTGCGGCAATATCCAGACCTGCATTGCTCACCGGGTAAAGTGGCAGTGTAGAATCGTCAAAATAAAGCAGATCGGGATGATACTGATTGATCAAATCCATAGTGCGGTTATAAAACTTATCGCAATATTTTTGGTCAGGTGTGCTTGCTCCATTGTCCCAGTTCCATTGACTCCATAATGCAGTCATATTTTTTTCACTTCCTTTACTGAATAGGTGATTTTGTTCATATAGTTCCTGAGGATCCAATCCTTCCCACCAGGTACCTTTTCCATCGGCTTTTGTCAGTTTAGCGTCGTACGGAACACCTTTCAACGGACCTGTTGTATCAGAGCGTTGCGATGTTTCGAACCATGTCCACGTATGGGCTGCATGTACGCTTAATCCAAAAGGAAGACCTTCTTTTTTAGCCGCTTTTGCCCAACCGGCAATAATATCTTTTTTAGGTCCAACCCGTAAAGTGTTCCACTCCTGGTACTTACTATTCCACATATCCAGATTATCGTGATGGTTGGCCATTGCGAAGAAATATTGCGCCCCAACACGCTTGTAAAGGGCTACTAATTTGTCCGGATCCCAATTCTCTGCTTTCCAGTCATGAATGACATCTTTAAAACCAAATTTTGAGGGATGGCCGTAATGTTCTACAAACCATTTATATTGCCAACTCCCTTCGTTATACATAAAACGACCAAACCAATCGCCCATTTCGGGTTGACACTGTGGTCCCCAATGTGCCCAAATACCAAACTTGGCATTACGATACCAATCGGGAACTTTGTACTGGCTGAGGGATTGCCATGTTGGCTCAAACTTACCTTGAGCAACGGGTTCTTTCTCCGTGTTAACTACCACCATTTTATTGTCCTGCGCTGGCATGTAAAAAGAGGTCAGGAGCAAAACTGCACTTAAAATTCTTGCTTTCATGTTACTTGTATCGATTTTATAACTAACTAATTCAATTCACTGCAGTCAGATGATTCTAATTATTTATATACTTTTCCCGGTTTTCCAATTACTCACCCATCTTATAAATTCCCTCCATCAATTGCCATTTCTGGTCGGCGGTTGCCTCGGCAGAACTGTCCTGAAATTGCGACATGTGTGCTTCCCATTCGCTTTGACGCGGCTTCAATGCAAGTTCGGCCATTGCTTTGTCATGGTCGAAGCCGGCAACAGTATCCATTATCATAAAAAGTTTTGTTCCCAGAAGATAAATTTCCATGTCGATAATTCCGACTTCTTTCATGCCCTGAGTTATTTCGGGCCATGCCGCACCTTTGGCATGTGCTTTTTTATACGCTTCGATTAATGACGGATCGTTACGCAACTCCATTGTTTTACAAAATCTTAGACTTGATGAATGCATCTGATTTTCGTTTATATGTTAATATGATTAATTTTTAATTTTAAAACTCACAATTAGTTTATTTCCGTTATATTTAACCTGCTTGTCCGGGGTAGTCGATAATTCCCCACCATGCCCCTGAGCAGGACTAACTATGACGATATTGAAAGTCCTGTTTTCAAGCATACCCGGAAATTTACCATTTCGTTTATCTACCGTAAGCGACTTTTGTTTGTCGTTCCATACAAAATGAATGGTTGAATAAATCCCCTTTTCATAATTATAATTGTCGTTTTCATCTTCGTAGAGCGTGAATTCTCCGTTTGCTCCCTCGTAAATGCGGATTTCAAGATTGTCCCATTTCTTTTCGGTAGCATACTGAACTTTAGGCCCAACAGGTAATATAGAACCTGCCTTTACATATATAGGTATGATATCTAACGGAGCCTCTTTTGGGATGGTTTGTCCGCCGTTTACTTTTTCGCCAGTCCAGAAATCGTACCATTCTGTTCCTTTTGGTAAATAAACATTCTTCGTTTTTACAGAACTGTAATCTTCAATTGCTACAGAATCCTTTCCCTGCAACTGATTTTTCCAATACATGGGTTTTGTAACCGGACTAACCAGCAACGATTTACCAAACATAAATTCATCATTGAGGTCAATAGCTTGTTTGTCGGCAGCAAAATCCATTACCAGAGCACGCATCATACTCGACTGATTGGCTGTAACCTGCCACGATGCCGAATAAATGTAGGGCAACAGGCTATATCTCAGGTTGATATATTTCTCGATGGCGTCGTAAGTAGGGTTGCCTCTTTTGCCAAACTGGTAAAGCTCGCGCGGATACCCTTCGCCGTGCGAACGCATCATCGGACAAAAAGCACCGAACTCCATCCAGCGTACGTGCAACTCCCTGTAGTCGGGATTTTCGAGCGGATTTTTATATTTCCACAGAAAGAATCCGCCAATATCCGAGTTCCAGTTGGGTATGGCTGAAAGTGAAAAATTAAGACCTGTCGAGATCTGATTTTTCAACGTTTCCCACGATGCAGTAATATCACCCGACCAGGTATTGGCACCATAGCGTTGCTGACCTGCATAAGCTGAACGGGTGAGGATAAAGACCCGCTTATCAGAAGATACCTCCCGCTGATGTTGATAAACTCCACCGACCGACATCAACGGATAAGCATTCCTCACTTTTCGGAAACTACCCAGGTAGGTTTTAGTATCATAATCAGTTGGTTTCTCATCCAAATGATCGGGTTCTGTCGAATCCATCCACCAACCATCCATGCCCAATTTGAAGATACCATCATTCAGATATTTCCAGTATAAATCACGTGCTTTGGGATTGTAAGCATCATACACCTTTACGCCGGAGGGGTAATCCCTATTGGGTGGAAATTTTTCAGATCCGGATTCAGGCCATGTCTTAAAATTGAACAATGCATTCATTTTCTCTAATTCATGGAATTGTTTTGTATTTGGTCCAAATGAACTCCAAATCGAGATAATCATGTGTGCATTAAGCCCATGCACATCATTCACCATTTTTTGAGGATCATCAAAGCCCGGATTAAGGAACTCCATGGCATTCCACAAGTAATTGTTCCCCCAATATTGCCAGTCCTGAATGATTCCATCCAATGGCACATGGAGTTCCCTGTATTTTTTGACAACGTCGACTAATTCATCGTGTGTTTTATAACGCTCGCGGCTTTGCCAGAAACCATACGTCCACAATGGGAACATCGGTGCCTGACCCGTAAGGTTGCGCATACAAGCAATTACACCATCGGCATTGCCACCGTTCATAAAATAGTAATCGATGCAATCGCCTACTTCCGATTTAAAAGTTGTACGTTCCTGATTATCATCAAAATTAGTGGGCGAATAATTGTCCCAAAACAATCCATAACCCTTCACTGATTGGAAAAACGGTATGTAATCATCGAGGTTACCCTGAATCATTTTAAGGCTAACATTTCGTTTCGACATTTTTCCCTGTTGCTGCTGACCCAATCCGTAGATTGCTTCATCCTTATCGAGATCGAAAGACTGTGAAACGGTGAATGTTTTTTCTCCCGCATCGTTCATTGCGGTAAATGATGTCGTACCGGCTTTTTCTTTGAACAATGGCAGCTGGTTTCCTGAATTAAAACTAACCTGACCACTATTCATATTAATCGCAACGCTCAACGACTTGCTTGTCAAAACAAGATTATCTCCAACTTTTTTTGTGCTAAATGCAACTTTCTCCGGTGTTTTTATAACCGACAGGCTCTGCTTTGTGCAAACAGTTCCCTGCGGATATTTCAGAACTCTTACAATAGAGGGGGTATAAAACCGGATTTCGGCAGTTAAATCATTCATTTCCGCTTTCACTCCTGTACTTGTCACGCTGTAAGACTGGGCAGTGTTTACAATTACCATCTTATTGTCTTGCGCCGACATGGAAATAATTGCCAAGGAAAAGGCAGTACTTAAGATTCTCTTTTTCATGTTTATGCGGCTAAATTGCCGGGCTTAAAATTAACAAATAAAGAAACTGGCCTGAACGAAGCTACCGAACAGGCCTATTCCAATTTTACTACTACAAAAAAACAGAAATTATACTTACCTCAGGGGACTCTTTTGTATCAGAAATACTACCGAAATATCATCTGGTATTGTTTTTGGCTTTTGAATCACTAAAGAATCTGAATTTTGTTTCCAAACTAATTTTTCTTTGCTTCCCAACAGACGGATAGCTGTAATTTTTTCTTTGAGCTTGTCTTTTCCAAGCCATTTCATGGATATTTCTTCCGAAGGCACACCCAGCAGCGAAGCATACAGCACATTTCCCTTTTGGGCATATCTGATATCCTTCGCTGTGTACTTGATTTTCCCTTCATTAAAACCTTGTTCCTTCATCGGATTTTTTTCATCCGCACTTGGGCCTTCACCATAGACTTTCCAGGGGCGTGTGTCGAAAATGCTTTCCTTGTTGATGTCCATCCATTTCGCGATTCCTTTAAGAATCGTAATTTCTTTGTCGTCGATAGTTCCATCGCCCCTAACAGGAATATTGAGCAACAAGTTCCCGTTTTTGCTGACAATGTCAATCAGGGTGCGGACAACTGTTGCCGCCGACTTGTATCGATTGTCGTCGTAAACTCCCCGGTTGTAGTGCCAGTCGCCGATGCAAGTGCAGGTTTGCCATGCCAGCTCCTGCCCTTTGTCCGGTGCGCCACGTTCCACGTCCCAAACCATACATTTCTTCTGTTCGTCTGTCAAGATTTTTCCAAACATCACGGCTTCCAGCTTGCCTTGGTGGGTGGCCATGTTGTGGTTATAATAATGTGCTGCCAGTTTCAGTCCGGCATCGCTCACCGGATACAGCGGCAATGCGGTGTCGTCAAAATACAGCAGGTCTGGATTGTATTTATTAATCAGATCCATCGTGCGGTTGTAGAACTTGTCGCAATAAGCCTGCGAAGGAGGGGTGACAACACCTTTCTGCCATTCCCAGCCCCAACCTGAACTCTTTTTATGGTTTTGTGTATAAAGTTCCTGCGGATCCATTCCTTCCCACCAGGTACCTTTTCCATCTGCTTTTGTCAGTTTTCCATCATAAGGAACGCCTTTATACACTCCGCTTGTATCAGCTCCTTGTGCCGTTTCGTAGAATGTCCACGCATGGGAAGCGTGTACGCTCAATCCAAAAGGGAGTTTATATTTTTTCGCCGCCTTGGCCCATCCCGTGATAATATCCTTATGGGGGCCTACGCGTACAGAGTTCCACTCCTGGTATTTGCTGTCCCACATATCCAGGTTGTCGTGGTGATTGGCCATAGCGAAGAAATATTGTGCACCGACACGTTTGTAAAGTGCCACCAATTTTTCCGGATCCCAGTTTTCCGCCTTCCAGTCGTGGATCACTTCTTTGAATCCCGCTTTCGAAGGATGACCGTAGTGTTGGACGTGCCATTTGTTTTGCCAACTGCCCTCTTCGTACATTCCCCGGGCATACCAGTCGCCATGCTCGGCCTGGCATTGTGGGCCCCAATGTGCCCAAATGCCAAACTTGGCATTCCGGAACCATTCCGGAACTTTGTATTGGCTCAGCGATTGCCAGGTGGGTTCAAACTTGCCCGAAGCGACGGGTTCTTGCGAGGTGTTCACAATTACTTCCATGTTTTCCTGAGCCGAAAGTGGCTTCGCGATCACTAAAAGTGCGATTGCTAAAGATGGGATTATTCGTTTCATTGAATATAGATATGTTTTAAACAAAAGATAAATTGTCGTTTTTTAAAACGCTAAGCCGCAAAGGTATATTTTACTTGCCGAATCTGCATAAGGCATCTCGGTCATTCAATTGTTTACAAAAAAGCGTCGTGTCTTTGTGTCTTAGCGTTTAGATTCTCTATGCGATTATGCGGTAACAGATCATCCATATTACTTAAATAGACCCGGTTAATTTGCAGTCAGGATTTTCAGAGTAAAGTTAAATAAAAAAATTTTTACAAAGCAATTTCCCGTGAGGTCAGTCGGTCTATTTTCCAATGCACTCAAAAATTGCTTGAGAGTTTGTGAATAGACCGGGGAACATGACCTTACGGGAAACATGGCTTGAAT
>MKRS01000420.1 GCA_001897035.1 Bacteroidales bacterium 45-6 | reverse complement strand
GTCACAAATAGGCTCGGGAGTAAAGAACTGCCCCTTGCGCTCGTTGCCAAGAATCTCCATGAAGTAATCTCCCAAACAGTCTTTCAAACCGATCCCCCGATTATCCATTTCATTGACAAGCTCCGCAAAAGCATAAGAAAATTCGTTCATTTCTTTTGCGTCATAGCTTTTTGCCACCTGCAAATATTGCTCCTCCTGTTCCTGTGCAGAAAGAGCGCAGACCGACAGGGTGAGGAAATCGCAGAACGCCCGATTTCGCCCAACCCTGTAGCCTGCCTGTTCTATGTGCTTGATAAATTTCATTCTATCACATCGAGATTAAACACATTCATCAAATCCCGCAGGGCGGCGTTTTCCCTGTTCATCTCCTGCACGGCTTCACACTGCTTTGTGATTACAATTCGATTCTCGCAAATCTCCACCTTCACCATGTCGCCCAAGGCAAAGCCAAAGGATTTCAGGTACTCCCCTTTCAGGTTCACCCCGATAGTATAGCCTTTCCCCTTTGGTTGCTTGCAAACAGTCAAATATTTCTCGCACATGGTCAAGCCCTCCTATCTTCAACCTGATCCACCGAAAAAACAAAACATATCGGGAAAAAATCCAAGGAATCCACCTCCCGCCCGTCTTCGGGCTGTTCCCTGCGCTTCCTCCCTTTCGGCTTCCCCCACAACAGCAAGGCGTGTTCGCCCTTTTTCACCCGTTTTCCCGCCTCGTTCCATTGCCTCAAGGTTTTTAGATCGCTATGCCCCTGCGAGGCATACAGGGCGGTAAGCCCCTGGTTGATCGTGTTTATCTCCCCATCCTTTACCAACGCCTTGAACGGCGCCGAAATCTCCTTCAACCGGTTGCGTTTTTCACGAATTACCGAAAGTTGTCTTTCTGAAATTTGCTTTTTTGCAGTTGTTTCCATAACTTTGAATTGCTTTAAAATTAAAATTGAACTTGGTTTGATTTTAAGCCGTGTAGAATTGCCTTTCCACACGGCTTTTTTTGTTACCAGTTGAAAGCCTCCTTTAGCTTCTGTTCCGTTTCGGCAATAGCCTCCTTAAAATCAGACTTCCACGAATCAAGCACCAACTTGATAGTCTTTGGGGATGAGCTTGTAAAGCTCCGCCCGCTGGCATCTTCAAGCTGCGCCGTCACGTTCTCACGGTCGTGCTCTATGTCGAATTTCTCCAACGAGTTGAGCTTTTCCGTTAGCTGGGTATGCTTGCCCTGCAACAAGTTGATGATTGTCGCCCGCTGTTTTATTTCCTCAATAGTAGGTTGTTTGGCCTCCGCTGTCTGGTTCGCAGGTTTTACAACGGTCATCGTGGTGTTTTGCTCTTGGGCTTGAGCAACAGCGGGTTTCTCCGCATTTTTAGAAATTGCAGTCATTTTGCTTTAAAATTAAAATGTTAAATACTCGGTTCGTTTGCTTCGGTATTGCCTTACTTCCGCATAACAAATA
>MKRS01000419.1 GCA_001897035.1 Bacteroidales bacterium 45-6 | reverse complement strand
TGGTTTGTTTCCAATAAGAAAAATAACAGCGAAATAGAATGATTTATCATCGTCATTTTCAACTTAAAAAATACAACGCATTTCAAACAGAGGCTTTTGCGAAAATATTTTGCGAGCCTGCTACCATTGAAGAACTTCGTCAGGCGATACTTGACTATCCTCAGGAGCAGAAGCTGGTGCTGGGTGCCGGATGTAACCTGTTTTTTACCCGCGATTTTGATGGATTGGTGATAAAACCCAATTTCAAAGGCTTGCGCGAGATGCCGGATCAGGAGGACGGCAGCATTTTGGTGGAAGTGATGGCTTCCGAAGATTGGGATTCGTTTGTGGCTCACTGTGTCGAAAATGGATATGCCGGGTTGGAAAACCTGTCGTTTATCCCCGGGAGTGTGGGGGCCGCTCCCATCCAGAACATCGGTGCTTACGGTGCCGAAGTGAAAGACTGCATCCAGGAAGTGGTTGCTTTGGATATGGCTACCGGCCAATCCTTGTCTTTTACAGCTCAGGAATGTGAGTTCGGATACCGTGACAGCATATTCAAGCGGACCAAAAAATACATCGTCATCTCAGTGGTCTTTCGTCTGAATAAATCGTTTCAGTATGTAGAAAAATATGCCGACTTGAATCAGGAACTTTCCGAACTGGAGCAACCAAGCATTTCGGACGTGCGGGAAGCGGTGATTCGTGTACGCAAGCGTAAATTGCCCGATCACCTGGAATTGCCCAATTGCGGTAGCTTTTTCAAAAATCCGTACATCTCTGCTGAGATAGCTGAAAAAATCAAATCCGAATACGAAAACTTGCCCTTGTATCCGGTGGAAGGCGGTTTGCTCAAAACCTCTGCTGCATTTCTTATTGACCGTGCTGGTTTTCGGGGCATACGCGAGGGAAATGTCGGGACATATCCCAATCAAGCACTGATTATCGTCAACTATGGCACTGCCGACGGAAACGAGATCGTCCGGTTTATGAACCGTATTCGCGATGCGGTGAATCAAAAGTTCGGGATTATGCTTGAACCCGAAGTATGGATGTTTTAAGAGGCATTAAATCGTAAATTTACAGATTCACGGATTTACATATTTACAAATTCGCTAATTATTAAACTATTATATGTCATCATTTATTATTGAAGGCGGTCATCGCCTGCAAGGAGAGATTACACCGCAAGGAGCGAAAAACGAAGCCTTGGAAGTTATTTGTGCGGTTTTGCTGACCGACCAGGAAGTAGTTATTGAGAATATTCCGAATATATTGGACGTCAATAACCTGATTATGTTGTTGAGCGACATGGGGGTAACAGTCAATAAGTTGGCTCCTGACACTTGGTCGTTTCGTGCGGACAATGTCAATCTCGCTTATTTGCAGAGTCCGGAATTTTTGAAAAAGAGTGCCTCCCTGCGTGGCTCGGTGATGATTATCGGCCCGTTGGTGGCGCGCTTCGGACAAGCGCT
>MKRS01000418.1 GCA_001897035.1 Bacteroidales bacterium 45-6 | reverse complement strand
ACCTCTACTTTCTAACTCTGTGGCTATTTCTCCAATTTGAGTTCTAGTGGCAGCATTTCCTAACCGGCCTCCCGTCTTAGCAGCCACCCCCTCCGCAACCTCTCCGGCCACAGTTTTCTCCACGGTGCTTGCTACGGCAGCTTTGGAAAGGCCGCTCGCCAAACCAGCACCCAAAGCAAACGCATCAAATTCAGGATGGACATCCACTAACCCGATAACTTTGGGAGACGCTGTCCTTTCGCCCGTGTTGATGTTGGTGTATTGCGCAATTTCCGAAGATTCACCATTGGTCTGCTGCCAAGGGCCTTGCGGGCGTATGACGACTTCAGGCAAAGATTCAGCAACAATGCGGTCTTCTTGATTTGTTTTTACTTGTGCAAGTAACTCTCCATTTAACCTGGCATAATAGTCATCTTTTCCATCCGGATCGACCCGATTAACTGGATTATCTGAACAATATATGTACGGTGAAATCCATGGTTTCTTCTCACTCAGCGGATCGGATGTAGGGAAAACAGGAATATCCATGTCCAGCATCCTTGCGCTGAAATCAGACCAGTTGAGCCCGTGCATGGTGTCGTACTCCTTTCCTCCGAACTTGTAAGGTTGCGCTCCCGCCGAGACGCTGTGCTGCATCGGCTTGCCGAAGGGGTAGTAGTCCGTGTTCTGGATGCTGCTCCCGCTCTGATTTACCACCACCCGGTTGTCCCCCAGATGATCCGTCTCGTAGAAATAATAGATGCCATTCTCAATGTAGCCACCATCCACTAAGATGCGTTTCAGTGCATTGTTTTCAAAGACCTTGTTGCCTACATAATCCGTCGTTTTTGTCACATCCATCAACGACAGGTTCACCGTCGAACCAATGACAGGCGAGGTGTTGTAGTTTGAGTTATACCGCTGTACCACCCTTAGTTTCGCACCTCCTGCCGAGTAGGAATAGCTGTTCCTGGCTTCGGCGACGGGGCTTTTCACGTCCACCTGCTGGGGCAAATTTAGCAAATTGTAGCTAATCGACGAAATTCCCTTGTTTAAATCTTTGGTCATCGCGCCGTTGGCGTTGTAGGCGTAGCTGTTCACGCCATCCGAGTAGGTTGGGATTTCACCGTTCATGGTCGAGTTATGGGCCTTTTTTATTTGGTTTCCATTGTATTCCATCGTCAAATCGTCTTCCCGAGGTGAGCCTTCTCCCTTCACATAATGAATGATGTTGCCATGCTTGTCGTAGGCATATCTTGTCGTGTAGTCCGTCCCGAAAGTGCCGGAGGTCGTTGCATCGGTCAATCGGGACAGGTCGTCATACACGAAGTCGGAGGTGATCGTCTTCCCGTTGTTCTCTGTCTTCTGCCGGCTGATATTCCCGTCGTAGTTGTAGGCGAGCTCCTCCTTGAACTTGCTGCCGGTGATGCCCGTCGTCCACGAGCGGACGTTGTAGCCGTAGGCGGTGTTCACCACGG
>MKRS01000417.1 GCA_001897035.1 Bacteroidales bacterium 45-6 | reverse complement strand
AAATATGGGAACCGAACCGTACTCTGTAATCTCCTACAACAATCCGGTCAACTCACAATTAACTGGATTCAGGTCTGAATTGGAAGAATTCGATAGCGACATTTACTTTCACCAATTTGAAGTATGACAACCAATAATGAGGAGGTTCTGGCTAAATCAGAACCTCCTGTTTCACTGAAACAACACATTGACGAATGTCTTCGGGTGCATGAATCGCTTAGAAAAGCATTTGGGCGTTTACCTGTTGGCAATCCAGAACATTTCTGGGAGCTTGTTCGTTTGGGCATCGTCTTTCACGATTTGGGAAAATCACACTCCGGATTTCAAAAGATGCTAAAAGGCAATTCCAGACATTGGTATCATCAGCGGCACGAGCTGTTTTCAACGCCGTTTATCGATCTGTTGGATTTGCCCGAAGAAGATAAGTTGCTTTTAAAACTGATTGTTGCCGGGCATCACAAAGATTTCAGTTTCCTGTTCGAGCATATTCAGCACGGATATAAAACGGGCGAAGATTTTTTGTCTTTTAACGAAAATGGGAAATTAGATTGGGAGGAAGAAACACAGAAAATCGATGATCGGTTTATTCAATCGTTCCTCAAAGAATACCAAGTTTCTTTAAAACCAAGCCTGCTGGCTTTGCCCATACAAATAGTAAAAGATTATACGCGCAAACCGGCGAACACGACCAGTATCAATTTCAGGGAACTGCTTTTGGCTGCGGGTGCATTGAAACAGTGCGACCATTCAGCATCGGCCGGCATTTTCAAAGTGAATGTTTTAGAAGAGAAACATTTCAATTTCTTATACGAAACAAAATGGGCTCCGTATTTCCACCAACAAAAGGCTTCGGAGTCCAACGAAAATATTGTGCTTACGGCTCCTACGGGTTCGGGCAAAACAGAAGCATCGTTGATGTGGTTGCACAAACAGATGAAAGAGAACGGCCAGGGACGAACCTTTTACATTTTGCCGTTTACTGCTTCCATCAATGCCATGTTTGAACGACTCGACGAAAAGATGCAAGGTAATAACGAGATTGTGGGTGTTGTTCACGGCAAGCTTTCTGAGTACATCGAAAGCCGTTTCGGTGAAGAAACGTATAGTTGGCAAAATGAAAAGCTGAAATATGAACTTAAAGATAGTTTTCGTGCATTAGTTCCACCTTTGAAAGTTGCGACTCCCTTCCAATTGCTAAAATCCATTTTCGGATTGAAAGGATTCGAAAAAGGAATCTTTGAAATGAGCGGCGGCTATTTCATTTTCGATGAAATTCATGCTTACGATCCCGAAGTTACTGCTCAAATAAAAGTATTGATTGAATTTGCCACTCAATTCCTGAATGTGAAAGTCTGTTTAATGACAGCCACTTTACCAACGTTTCTGAAAAAAGAGTTTACCGATGCCATTGGCGAGCATACAGAAATTAGTGCCGATGCCGAGCTTTACCAATCGTTTATCCGTCACCGCATCAAAGTTGCCGACGGGTTACTTTCGGAACACATCGATGAAATTCAACAAAGGCTAGATTTTGGAGACAAAGTTTTGGTGGTGAGCAATACAGTGAAACAAGCTCAGGATATCTACAATCGTTTGGAAGTTTCAAAAAAAGTATTGCTTCACAGTGCTTTTAATGGAAGGGATCGCAATCAAAAAGAAGCAGAATTGATGTCGGATGAAGTAAAACTGTTGGTTGGCACGCAAGCCATTGAGGTTAGTTTGGACATTGATTACGATGTGATTTTTACTGAACCAGCCCCACTGGATGCCTTGTTGCAACGCTTTGGACGCGTAAACCGCCACCGTGTAAACGGAAAATATGGTCCCCCATGCGACTGCATCGTCTTCGCGGAACGGAACGATGTAGATAAATACATTTATAAAAACGAGGAGGTTATTGCACGAACACTGGATGCGCTCAGAACAATTCAATCGAAAAATTCAGGTGTAATTGCCGAAAATGAACTTCAATTCTATATCGATCTGGTATATCCCAATTGGTCGGAAAAGGAAAAAGAAGATTTCGATCGGATTTATACGCATTTAAGTGCTGATGTTCGGGAGAACCTTTCACCATTTATCTATTATCCGCATCGCGAAGAAGAATTCGAAAAGCAGTTCGATGGAATTAAAGTTCTTCCGTCAAGTTTGAAGAACGAATACCAAGAACTAATGGAAGCGAATAAATTCATCAAAGCCGAATCGTTGAAAGTGTCAATCACCAAAAGACGGTTTGCATCCTTAATTTCAAAAGAGGGGATTCGCCGCGATGTTTGGGCTTTTCAACTGCTTAAAAAAGAAGAGATCAAAGAACAACCTTATTTCATCATCGACCGCAAATACGACAGCGAGTTGGGCTTGCAGTTGGATGTTGAAGAAAGGAATTTTGATGCAATTATTTTTTAATCATCCCACGCCCCATTCCAACAGGATATATTCCATCCCGTAGAGACGCCATGCATGGCGTCTCTACACCGATAAAACGAAATTGAAATCGAAAACCAAAACCAAAACGAATTGAAAACCAAAACGAATCGAAATAAATAAATTACGCATGAAATGATGAATTTGTATCGCAACAAATATCGTATCGAATCGGCACGTTGGCGGAATTGGGATTATGCCGATGCGGGGGCGTATTTTATCACGATTTGCACGGCAAACCGGGAACATTATTTCGGGGAAATATCGGCATTGGCGGGTTTAGGGACGCCGACGGGGATGGCGCAGATAATTGAGACGCCAGACATGGCGTCTCTACGGACGGGATTGGCAACCGGCATTGTATTGTCAGATATTGGGCGTATTGTGGAATCGGAATGGTTGAAAACACCCGAAATTCGTCCGGATATGAATCTGATGTTGGGAGAATTTGTGGTGATGCCGAATCATTTTCATGCGATTATCGCAATTGGGGAAAATGAATATAATGGGAACAGATCCCCCGTAGAGACGCCATGCATGGCGTCTCCTCTACCACAACAACTGCCGTCACAATTACATGATACAAAAAAACAACCTGGCCCGCAGCGGAAAAATCTGTCATCGATTGTCCGTGGTTTTAAATCGGCGGTGACGGTGCTGGCACGAGCCATTGAACCCGATTTTGCTTGGCAATCACGTTTTCACGATCGTATAATCCGCAGTCGGGATGAATACGGAAGGATTGAAGATTATATCCTGAATAATCCGGAAAATTGGCAAAATGACAAATTCTATAATATGTAACCTGATGAACATCACAGCCACGCACATCGCTTATTTGCACACCTGCCACCGCAAGTTGTGGCTCTTCTCCAACGGCATACAGATGGAACATACTTCCGAGCTGGTTGCCGAGGGGAAACTTATTTCGGAAACCACCTATCTGGACAGGGCGAGGAAATACACCGAACTCGAAATTGACGGTGTGAAAATTGACTTCTACGACGCCAAAGACCGTGTGGTGCACGAGGTGAAAAAGTCGGACAAGGTGGAACATGCGCACATCGCTCAAGTGACCTACTACCTCTATGTACTGGCACGGAATGGAGTGGAACAGCCGTCGGCCATCATTGAATATCCTAAACTGAAACAGCGGGAGTGCATCGACTGGAACGACGATTTCCTCGAAAAGGGCAAACTATGGGAACAAGAAACGGAACAAATTGCTTCAGCCGAAAATTGTCCACCGTTAATCAACAAACCCATTTGCAAGAATTGCTCCTATTTTGAATTGTGCTACGTGGGGGAGGAAGAGGTGTGAACGAGAGATGAATGATAAGTGATGAATGATAAATGATTTTATGGATTATAATACATTGTTTCAAACCAGGACAAAGGAGTTGGCCTTAGCCATTATCCGACAATTATCAAAAGTGAAGTATTCGGACGAGGTTTCGGTGATCCGTAAGCAAATATTCCGCTCGGCAACTTCTGTTGCGGCAAATTACAGGGCTGTGGCGAGGGCGCGCTCAGAAAACGAAAGGTATGCGAAAATTTGCATTGTCGTTGAAGAGATCGACGAAACTACATTTTGGCTCGAAATAATTAAAGAGCTGGATATTATTGCCCAAGATGACTTGTCTGAACTTATTGTGGAAGCGGAAGAGTTACTCAAAGTTATGGCAAGCTATAGAAAAAAGATGAATGATAAAAAAAGTGATAGATGAGCAAGCATAAGTGATGAATCATTTTAACTATAATATCTTCATTGCCTATCACACATCATTGATCGCCTATCATTTATCATTCATCACTCATCATTTATCATTTTAACTCATGAAAAAAACCTACTACCTCTTCAATCCCGGCCGCTTGAGCCGTAAGGACAACACCTTGAAATTTACGCCAGTGGACGAGGATGGCGTGGAAGGTACACCAAAGTACATCCCAGTGGAAGGCGTATCGGATTTCTTCTGCTTCGGAAGCTTGGATGCCAACAGTGCGTTGTACAACTTTCTGGGCAAGGCGGGGATTGCCGTCCATTTCTTCGATTACTACGAGCATTACACCGGATCGTTTGCCCCGAAGGAGTACTTGCTGGCGGGAAAAATGCAGATTGAACAGACCAAAAGCTACATCGACAAGAAGAAGCGGTTGGTGATTGCTAAGAAATTTATTCAGGGTGCGGCGTTCAACATGACGAAGAATCTCCGCTATTACATCAACCGGGAGAAAGACCTCACGCCCATACTCGAAGTGGTGGAAGAGTATGCCAAGCTGATTGACGGCGCAACGGCCATCGACGAGCTGATGGGCGTGGAAGGGAATATCCGGCAGACCTACTACAAGGCATTCGACGGCATCATATCTGGTGATTTTCAGATGGATAACCGCTCGAAACGTCCGCCCGAGAATGAGATCAATGCCCTGATCTCGTTTGGCAACATGCTTTGTTACACGCTCTGCCTGAGCCAAATTTATCACACACAACTCAATCCAACCATCAGTTTTCTGCACGAACCGGGTTACCGCCGCTATTCGTTGGCGCTGGACGTGGCCGAGATTTTCAAACCATTGTTGGTGGACAGACTTATTTTTCGCTTGCTGAATAAAAAAGAAATTCAGGTGAAAGATTTCGACCACCAGGTGAATAGTTGCCTGCTGAAGGAGTCGGGACGGAAAACCTTCGTCAGAGCTTGGGAGGAGCGCATCAATGAGACCTTCAAACATCCCGTACTGAAACGCCACGTGAGCTACAAGCATCTCGTCAAACTTGAATGCTACAAGCTCACCAAACACATCCTGGCGATGGAAGAATACAAACCTTTCAAATCGAGATGGTGATTATAAGGATTGAAGGATTGAGGGATTGAAGGACTGTGGAATTGAATTATGTGAAAAATTATAATACTATAATAGAATGGGTACAAGCATTGAATATCGGGAGCAAATGAACGCAAGGTCGAAGAATTTTGCTTTGCGAATCATCAAGCTTTATCAGGCATTGCCTCCAAGTGGGGAAGCGCAAGTGATTGGGAAGCAAGTGCTACGATCGGCAACATCTGTCGCGGCAAACTATCGGGCAGCATGTCGTGCCCGGTCGGGAAACGAATTTTTCAGCAAGCTCTCCATTATCACGGAAGAAGCAGATGAAACACTCTTTTGGCTTGAGCTAATTGGTGAAGCAAAGATCCTTCCGGAGAAACAATTAGAGTCACTTATTCGGGAATCTGAAGAAATATTGAAAATAATGGCCACCGCGCGCAAAAATGCCCAACCCAAATAATCAACCCTTCACTCTTCAATCCCTCAATCTCTTAATCCTTATTAAAATATGTATGTGATATTAGTCTATGACTGTGGTGAAAAGCGAGTTGGCAAAATGTTGAAACTTTGCCGGAAATACCTTCATTGGATTCAAAATTCGGTGTTTGAGGGTGAGATAACAGAAGTGAAGCTGAAAGAACTTCTGTCGCAAGCCCGCATCATCATGAATATGGGAGAAGACAGCATCATTGTTTTCAAAAGCCGCGATGAAAAGTGGCTCGAAAAAGAGGTTGTTGGTCAGGAAAAGAACGAGCTGGACAACTTCATTTAAACGGTGTCCACGCTGTCGGTCTCACCCGAAAAACGTGTTCTTTGACGTATTGTAGAAAATAAAAAATAGAAAGCGTCTAATAAAGAGGAGTATATCTATGTTGTCGGTCGCCAGTACTTTTTCGGTTATTGGCGACCGACTAATTTAGGGGTGAAAAACTTGCTGCCCATTCCTCATTTTAGATGCTTAAATCGTATATTTGTATGCCTTTTTTGTACGGCTTTTAATCGAACTTCGTAGAATTGAAATTTTGGTTTATCAACTAATTCTATTTTTTCAGTAACACTTTTAATCGAACTTCGTAGAATTGAAATTCAGAATTTTGCGGAGAGGAACATTGTCGTTTCGCCTTTTAATCGAACTTCGTAGAATTGAAATTTGTCTAATTGAACATTTATACCCCAATGACCAGCTTTTAATCGAACTTCGTAGAATTGAAATCCAGGTGATAAGAGCGAGTTGGAAAAAAGGCTTGAACTTTTAATCGAACTTCGTAGAATTGAAATTTATGTTAATGATTTGTAGTAATTTAGTTCTCTAATCTTTTAATCGAACTTCGTAGAATTGAAATCAAGGTCTTTCAACTCGATCTTTTCCTCAACCAACTTTTAATCGAACTTCGTAGAATTGAAATATAAAGATAAATGTGCTGTCACTTTTAAAAGTCATCCTTTTAATCGAACTTCGTAGAATTGAAATAGGTGTTAACACCTAAAGGATGGGTTTTAAACAACTTTTAATCGAACTTCGTAGAATTGAAATAGTTCAGCGAAAAAGCCAAGCAGATGATGCTTGAAACTTTTAATCGAACTTCGTAGAATTGAAATACATAATAATAATCTCCCAATAGAGCATTACCGATACTTTTAATCGAACTTCGTAGAATTGAAATTGAATTCTTCTTTTGTCATAGTTATTCCTCCTTATTCTTTTAATCGAACTTCGTAGAATTGAAATAAAGGAATACGTTCACTATTTGCACCAACTCCCACTAACTTTTAATCGAACTTCGTAGAATTGAAATTCGTATTGAAACATGCTGTTCAATACGTGCAATGGAACTTTTAATCGAACTTCGTAGAATTGAAATGCAGTATTGTTTTTTACAAATGCAAACCGCTTTCATCTTTTAATCGAACTTCGTAGAATTGAAATTTAAGATATGACTTCCTTTGTCTAATTGAACATTTACTTTTAATCGAACTTCGTAGAATTGAAATAAAATTGGTGTATGTAAAATCAAGGGCTTCGAGAGGCTTTTAATCGAACTTCGTAGAATTGAAATCGAAGAGGTACGACCAAGCACCCAGCAACGAATAAACTTTTAATCGAACTTCGTAGAATTGAAATTGGGGAAGACCCCAATTATATGAGTGAAGGCGAGTGGCTTTTAATCGAACTTCGTAGAATTGAAATTCAATCCGACTTATGAACAATTGGAAGGTGCAGTACTTTTAATCGAACTTCGTAGAATTGAAATAACAGAACGGTATAGCCCGATCAAGCTACGGTTTCAACTTTTAATCGAACTTCGTAGAATTGAAATCCTGTAACATCACTATTTTTCACGGAAAGTTCTGTCTTTTAATCGAACTTCGTAGAATTGAAATACTAATAATTCCGCGAACGTTTTCGCCCACGACCCACTTTTAATCGAACTTCGTAGAATTGAAATAATGCTATTCGCATTTATAAGGCATTCAGAGAACTTCTTTTAATCGAACTTCGTAGAATTGAAATAAGCTTGAACTACCTATGTATTTCCGGCATTTTCCCTCTTTTAATCGAACTTCGTAGAATTGAAATTCAGATACCAACGACACCAGATTGTTTCCAACTTTGCTTTTAATCGAACTTCGTAGAATTGAAATATTGTAGCCGTATCTTCAAAAACCTTTGTTTTCCTGCTTTTAATCGAACTTCGTAGAATTGAAATACATAATAATAATCTCCCAATAGAGCATTACCGATCTTTTAATCGAACTTCGTAGAATTGAAATTGACATACACCACCTGTTCACCTTCCGGCATGTCACTTTTAATCGAACTTCGTAGAATTGAAATACGCTAATGGCTGAAAGTCAAACCATATCAAATGCACTTTTAATCGAACTTCGTAGAATTGAAATTGTTAGAATATTGACTATCACCGACAATAATACGGTCTTTTAATCGAACTTCGTAGAATTGAAATCGGATTCAATCTCCTTTATGTCTGTCGTGTACGTCTCTTTTAATCGAACTTCGTAGAATTGAAATCGTTGAAAGAGAAAGTTGGACAAACCAGCTTGGCAGACTTTTAATCGAACTTCGTAGAATTGAAATATATTTATCAATTATCTCTTTACATTGCTCATAAACCTTTTAATCGAACTTCGTAGAATTGAAATTCAAAATCCTGTGAGATTCACATAAAGATCGTTTCAACTTTTAATCGAACTTCCTAGAATTGAAATCTTCTTGATAAATACATTAAAATGTACAG
>MKRS01000416.1 GCA_001897035.1 Bacteroidales bacterium 45-6 | reverse complement strand
TACTGTATTGGGTGCAACCATTGTGGCGCTCATAATTTCACTAGGTTATAAATTTCTTTTTCCGATTATAAACGGTGTATCATTATCTACGGCGGCAAGCATGGTCATGGGTGTGGTAGTTCCGGTGGCTATCATGGCTATCCTTGAAATTTGGTTGTGGGTAACCAAGAAGCCTGTTTATGAATACGAGAAGTATCAACAATACCTTACACAGAAATCTGACGGAACAGCACTTGAGGATCATATAACAGTAGAGTCGGATTCCGAGAACTCATTCGGAAAACGCATGATTGGCATTGGAATTATAGTTACAGGGTTGATTATCGGTATTTTGGGAGTTGTTTCACCAGCAGGTCGAATCTATGTTGTATCTACTTCTTTGATATTGCTGATAATGGGTTTAATAGTATTTGTAAGTGCGGTAAAAAAAATAAAGGAATAAAAATAAAAGTATGGTTAACGATTTTTTTTCGATAGATAAACGGTCATTAAAACAGAAAAAATTGCAATACGATTTGGTTGTTGTTGGTGGAGGAATGGCAGGCGTATGCTGTGCAATCACTGCTGCACGGCAAGGTATCCATGTGGCATTGATTCAAGATCGCCCGGTATTGGGCGGTAATGCTTCCAGTGAAGTGAGGCTTTGGGTGTTGGGGGCCACTTCACACATGGGCAACAATAACCGTTGGAGCCGTGAAGGTGGTGTTATCGATGAGATTTTGGTTGAAAATACTTATCGCAACAAAGAAGGCAATCCGGTATTGTTTGATATGGTTTTGATTGATAAAGTTTTGGCCGAAACGAATATTACATTGTATTTAAATACAGTTGTTTTTGATATAGATAAATCGTCCGGCAAAAGTATTTCGAAAGTGTATGCTTTCAATCCGCAGAATGCTACAAAATATGAATTCTCTGCACCGCTGTTCAGCGATTGTTCGGGAGATGGAATTGTGTCTTTTCTATCAGGAGCTTCGTATAGGGTTGGTGCTGAAGATAAAGAAGAAAACATGGAACTTTTCGCCCCCAATAAAAATGAATATGGCGAATTGTTAGGTCATAGCATTTTCTTTTATATGAAAGATACAGGGAAACCAGTATCTTATGTGGCACCCGATTTTGCTTTAAAAAATGTGGAAGAAGCTATCCCGAAAGTGATGAAACCAGAGTACTTCAGCACGGGGCATCATGGTTGCAAATACTGGTGGCTGGAATATGGCGGTCGCATAGATACTATTCATGACACAGAGGCCATCAAGTTTGAATTATGGAAAGTGGTGTACGGAGTCTGGGATTACATCAAGAATTCAGGTAAATATCCTGAGGCCGCCAATTACACGCTTGAATGGGTAGGTGTGATTCCGGGTAAGCGCGAAAGTCGGCGATTTAAAGGCCATTACATGCTTATACAGCAAGATGTTATCGAACAACGCGAACATTATGATGCTGTTGCCTATGGTGGTTGGTCGATTGACTTGCATCCGGCTGATGGTGTTTATAGCAACAAAAATGGTTGCAATCAATGGCATTCAAAAGGTATTTATGCTATTCCATATCGCTCTTATGTTAGTTATGATATTGAAAACTTGTTCATTGGCGGACGATTGATTAGTGCCTCGCATGTGGCTTTTGGCTCGTCCCGCGTGATGTGTACTTCGGCGCATGGAGCTCAAGCGATTGGTATGGCAGCTGCTCTATGCATACAAAATGATAGAATGCCGGCTGATTATATTCAGCCAGAACTCGTGAAAGAATTGCAGCGTAAATTAATTGCTTCAGGACAATATATCCCAAAACTTAAACTCAATGGATTTGGAGGGAAGCTGAAAGATGCCAAAATCGCCGTTTCAAGTGAATTGTCATTGAAAGAATTAAAGCATAACGGTTCATTTTTCAGATTGAATTATCCGGCAGCAATGCTTTTACCGTTGAAAGGTCGTGTTCAGAAAATACAGCTATTAGCAAGGTGTGAAACAGACACTACGCAGAGTGTTGAAATCAAAACCAGTTTTAAGTCGGAAAATTTCACTCCGGATGTGACCATTTTTAAAAACGAATATCTTCTAAAGGAGGGAGAGCAATTAATAACGGTTGATTTCAGCAACATTGGAGTTGAAAAAGGATACTATTTTATATGTTTCTCTAAGAACAATTTAGTGGAAATTGCAGAAAGTGATCAACTGATCACAGGCATAATGTCAGTTTTTAATTATCAGAATCCAGCTGTGTCAAACTACGGTGTTCAGGATCCTCCACCCAATATTGGTGTTGATAAATTTGAACTTTGGTGTCCAATGCGCCGCCCCAAAGGGAAAAACTTTGCTTTACAGTTTACTCCATCCTTGGAGGCTTTTGGATCTGCAAATTTGAAGAATGAGTTGCTTCGACCAGTTGTAGGGACAAATGCATGGGTCGCTAACATGAATGATGAAAATCCAACCTTAACCCTTACTTGGGATGAAATACAAACGATTGGTAAAATGCGCTTATTCTTTGATACAGATGCAGATCATGCTATGGAAAACGTGCAGATGGGACACTACGATTCAGCTATGCCATTTTGTGTGAAAGAATATAAAATCTTAAACGACAAAAGGGAGATTATTTATTCAAAAACCAATAATCATCAAACTGTTAACGATATAGTTTTTGAGCAATCTATCCTTACGACAAGTATCACCATTCGTTTGGAGCATCCTTCGGCAGTGACTCCGGCAGCCTTGTTCGGTATTATTGTGGAGTGATTTTGAATTGTATTCGGAAAGCGTTACGAATGTTTAAAGCATTGAAAATCATAAATTAGATCATTCTCAAACTTTTAAATTAAAATTATCATGAAAAAGCTTTTACTGTCTTTAATTGCTCTGTGTATTTTCACAGGAATGGCGTGGTCACAAACTACTACTGAAATTAAATTATCCAATAATGGATATGTAAATGAAGGTGCTCCGGCTGTAACACTTGGAACTTATGCCGGTTATGACTTGCAGGTTAAAAATGCAACGGGATTTAGCCGTAATGCATTTGTTGAATTTCCCTTGACCGATATTAATCCCAATGCGACAAGTATTTATCTGAAAATTTATTTAAGCGGATCTTTAATGATCGATTTTCCAACAACAGATAATCTCGATCAGACACCCGCTTTAGTACTTGGAGTAAATCAAATCAATTATTCATTTGATAATACGATGACTTGGAGTAGCAAACCGACGCCCAGCGCAGCTAATGAAACAAATGTTGCCACTGCTACAATGTCCAATGCTTTAAAAGATACATGGGTGTCGATTGATGTTACGTCAATTGCTATAGCTCAGAAAACAGCGGGTCAGTCATTTATTCGTTTTAGATTATTTGCAACAGGCGGTGTTGGCCAATTATTGCATTTCCGCCAATCTGTTATGAATGGAAGCACTATTAGTGCCTTGGGATCATATTATCCTCGTTTGGTTCAGACAACAAGCTCTACATCGGGTATAAAGGAAGCGGGCGGTACACTTGGGCAAATCGTTTATCCCACCATTGCATCCGACCGGATTACGGTTCAAGGCACTTATGCGCAAGTGTTTGATGTTAGCGGAAAAGTTGTGTTGAGAACGCAGGTGCTGAATAGCACGTTGGACATTTCAAGCTTGAAAGAGGGTGTCTATATCTTGAAAACGGAAAAAGGTGTAGCTCGGTTTGTGAAGCGATAGTGCTTCCCTCGGCTGTTTGTTTTTAGTTAGCGGAAGGAGTCCGCTAAGCCCTTCGGGCAACAGCTTCCGTTAATCTCTTACATGTTATTTAGAGGCTGTTGCTCAAAGATATACATACCCCCTCCTTATCGCAAAGATATATTTGCTGTATATGTTTTGCTTAACGATTTTTTTTTTAAGGCCGCGCTTTGCCGCATAATAGGCTTGCACGAAACATTGCCCTGTATTAACCATTATTTTTTAATAAAATGAATGATAAGTATTGTTTGTGGATTGTAATCATAATTCAGCTTCTCGCTTTTCAAGGGGCTTTCGCCCAAAAAGGTTCAACAATAACCGGTGTGGTGAAAGATCCGGCTGGGGAGCCGATTATCGGAGCCTCCGTTGTAGTGCAAGGATTGTCGGCGGGAACTTTCACTGATCTTAATGGGGGATTCTCGTTAAACGCTTTGCCGGATGCTATTTTAAAAATCACCTATATAGGTTATAAAACAGAAACTGTAAGGGTGAATAATCGCTCCTCGATATCAGTAATCATGACAGAAGACGCCAAAGGACTCGACGAAGTGGTCGTGGTGGGTTATGGCACTCAAAAGAAGGTTAATCTGACTGGTTCTATTGCATCGGTTTCGGGTGCCGACTTAACTAAGCGCCCTGTGATGAATACTACAAGTGCATTGCAGGGGCTTGCATCGGGAGTAACCATAACTTCCACTTCGGGACAGCCGGGCAAGGAGGGCTCAACGATTATGATCCGCGGCATCGGGACACTGAATAATAACAATCCTCTGATACTTGTCGATGGGATAGTAGGTAGTATGGACGGAGTGAGTCCTTCTGACATTGAGAGTATTTCAATATTAAAAGATGCAGCTTCTTCATCCGTCTATGGTTCCCGTGCGGCTAATGGCGTGATTTTGATTACCACAAAACGTGCAGGAGAGGGAAAAATCAAGATCGGCGTAAATAGCAATGTCGGCTTTCAGACAGTGACTACTCAACCCCATTTTTTAGGTTCGATCGATTACATGGAATTGTATGATCTGGCAAACTCCAATGACACAAGAAATGTCACCACAGGCGCGGCAGGAGGTGTGATATATGGTGAAGACTATATTGCAAACTACAAGGCAAAAATGGCTTTAGACCCATACAATTATCCGAATACAGACTGGCAGGCGATAACATATAAGAAGCAAGCCATTCAGCAACTGTACAATTTGACGTTTAGTGGTGGCTCAGACAAGATGAAGGCCCTGGGCTCCATCAACTATACAAATCAGGAAGGTGTTTTTCCTGATACTTATCTGAAGAGATATTCTGCCCGAATCAACACGGATTATAAATTCAGCAACACATTGTCAGCGGGGATCGATTTTTCAGGGAGGCATACGGCTGTCTCGGAACCCGGATCGGGCACATCGGCGGCCATATCTTCCGTTCGGCGGACAGCCTCGATTTATCCTTGGGTAACTCCAACGGGAAATCCTGCCTACGTGCAAATTGGTGCAAATTCATGGGCTTTGTCTCAAGAAAAATTAGCAGGATATAACCGCAATGTCTATGACGAGGGAGTTGTAAATCTAAAAATAGCATATACTCCGGTCAAGGAGCTTCGTTTTGATCTTTCATACTCGCCCAGAATAAATTATTCGAACAATAAGGTGTTTAGCAACATTATTACCTACTATGATGTAGATGATAATCCTATTGCAAATGCACAAACAAGGGCAATCAAACAAACTTATAATTATACATTTAATGATGACTTAAAGTTTTTAGTAAACTTTGAAAAGAATATCCATGGTCACGACGTACACCTTTTAGGAGGTTTTCAGCAGAACACCTATTATGGAGAATATCTTTATGGACGAAGGGAAGGAAGCGATTTTAGCTATGATGAAATAGCCTCATTCCCAGTGACTAACCAGTCCACGGATGGCAATGGCTCCGAAATGGCATTACAGTCTTTTTTTGGGAGACTAAATTGTGCTTATGCAAACAAATATCTGTTTGAAGCAGATGTTCGATATGATGGTTCTTCGCGTTTTGCCGAAGGACATAGATGGGGAATGTTTCCTTCTTTCTCGGCAGGCTGGCGCATAAACGAAGAGCCTTTCCTGAAAAACATAGATTGGATTAGCAATACAAAACTTCGCGCCTCGTGGGGACGTCTTGGAAACCAGGAAGTGGGAAGTTATTATCCTTCTTCATTGAACATTAGCCTTTCTCAGCCCGTGGTGTTTAATGGCACGGTGTCGGATGGTTATGGTGCGGTCAATTATGCTTTTAAAGATATTTCATGGGAGACAACTACAATGAGCAACATCGGAATCGACTTGGGCTTCTTTAACAATAAATTGGCCGTAGCCTTTGAGTATTATCGAAGAACCACCAGAGGCATTCTGATGAACTTAGACATCCCATCCTATATGGGTTATGGTAATTCGCCTCTTCAGAACGCCGGAGTGATTCAAAATAAAGGCTGGGAATTGAATGTCGATTATGACAATCACATAGGCAATCTTAATTATCATATTTCGGCAAATCTCTCCGATGTGAGAAACAAGATTGTGGACATGAAGGGCATTACAAATGACTACAGCGACATATATACCAGTCGTGCGGGATATTCTTACGGTACAATCTGGGGATTGCAAACGGATGGCTTGTTCCCGTCTAATTCCGAGGCAAAAGCATATACCGTGACGCAATTTGGAAATTTGCAGGGGGGCGACATTAAGTACGTCGATCAAAAAACAGTAGATACCAATGGGGATGGAAAGCCTGATGCGGGTGATGGAATCATTAATTCACAAGACTATGTTGCAATTGGTAACACAATACCCAGATACACATATAGTTTTAATATCTCGGCCGAATATAAGAAATTTGATATCCAGTTGTTTTTTCAAGGTGTGGGAAAATGCGATGGGTATCTGCAGGGCGATCTCGCATGGGCTTTTAACAATGGCGCCAATGTGCAGCAATGGCAAAAGGATGGCATGTGGACAGAAGGTCAAATAAACTCAAAATATACGCGCATGTTTATTTCCAGCGCAAACAATATCAAGACATCGACTTTCTGGTTGCAGGATGCCTCCTACCTCAGAATGAAAAACCTTCAAATCGGTTATACACTTCCGAAAAAGGTTCTTAATCGTATTTCCATTGATAATCTGCGTGTATATCTTTCAGCTAATAACCTATTCACTTTCTCTAAAATGATTGATGGTTATGATCCCGAACAGAGCCCGACCAATGCTCAAACTTCAGTGCCGTTATTAAGAACTTTTTCTTTTGGATTTAATCTTAATTTCTAACTATAAATGCATTCACAAATGAAAAAATACATATATATTATCCTTACGGCTTTGACAATTCTAACAAATAGTTGCGATTTGCTGGATAAAAATCCATTGGACTCGCCCAATCAAGCTACGTTCTGGAACAATGCAACTGAAATAGACGGGGGGGTAGTGGCGTGTTATCGTTTTTTAATTGAATATCCAAATGTTCAATATACTTTTCCTATAGTGCCTGATTTAATGACCGATATTGGCTTTCCCAGGCAAGAAAGCGATGCGAAAAAAATTGCTCAAGGACAACACGACAGCAATCTCAGCTATATATATCAAGTATGGAGCTTTGCTTATCAAGGCGTTGGACGATGCAACCTTATGTTACAAACAATTGAAAGTAAATCTTCTGTCCTTACGCAAGATCAATATAACCAGTATAAAGGCGAATGTCACTTCTTGCGAGCATTTTATTATTCTCGTCTTATCTCTTATTTTGGAGATGTTCCTCTCGTTTTAAAACCGATAGAAACCGTAGGGGATGCGTCTAAGTTTGTGCGTGAATCCAAAGAAGTGGTGCTTGATACCATTTTGTCCGATTTCACTATTGCGGCAGCACTGTTAAAAGATAAATATACGGTTGCGACGAGTATTGGAAGGGCCACGAAAGGAGCCGCAAATGCCTATAAAGCACGTATTGCTTTGTATAATGAAAAATGGGATGCGGCAATTGAAGCTTCGCAAGTTGTTATCTCTTCGGGTGTGTATGATCTTTACCCGCAGTATGGAAATTTATTTATGGCATCCGGGCTGACTGATGCTACTATAAAGAAATTATCCTGAAAACAGAATATAGTTCTTCAATCCCGCTTTACCATCAATTACCACTTTATATGCAATCTCGAAATATGGGTGCTTATTCGGCCATGTGCCCGACACAAAACCTGATAGATTCGTATGATTGTATCGATGGTAAAAATATCAGCCAGTCTCCGTTGTTCAATAAAAATAAACCTTTCGAAAACCGGGATCCTCGTTTGCGACTTGGTTTTGTTGTGCCGGGTGATAGATATGGCGATTTTCAGTTTGAGTCGCACATCGATAGCTCAACGTGTTGGAATTACGCTCTAAAAAAACGTGTTACAAATATGGATTGTTATTCCTACAGCCCATATACATCTTACACGGGATACCTATCAAGAAAATACAGTGACCCGGCATATTCTGGTAGCCTGAATCAAAAAGCAGATTATCCGCTTATTCTGTGCCGTTATGCGGAGGTATTGTTGACTTATGCGGAAGCTAAAATTGAAGCAAACCAAATTGACGAAAGCGTAGTGGACGCATTGAATAAGATAAGGACAGGACGTAGTGATGTTAAGATGCCGGAATTCACTTTAGCTGATTTATCGGATCAGGCAAAAGCCCGGGTGATTGTTCGGCATGAAAGAAAGGTGGAGCTGGCTTTTGAGGGATTCCGCTATTTTGATCTTCGCCGCTGGGACGGGTTTTG